>JACDAF010000352.1 GCA_013695575.1 Chloroflexota bacterium
ACTTCATGATGTTCGCCTTGTGGACCGCCGTGACCTTCCTGCGCCCGTTCGCGCGCGCGTACTCGAAGGCGAACCTGACGATCCGCCGTGAGCCGAACTCGCTGATGTACTTGATCGCGATCGCGGCATCCTCGCGGATCACCGCACCGGACGCCTGCTGGATCGCGGAACGGACCTGCGCCAGCTCCTTGGTGCCGACGTCGAACTCGATGCCCGCGTAAAGGTCCTCGATGTTCTCGCGCACCACGACGAGATCGATGGTGCCCATGGGCGCCTGCACACCCTCGTAGGTCTTCGCGGGGCGCAGATTCGCGTACAGGTCGAACTCCTTGCGCAGCGCGACGTTCACCGATCGCATCCCGGTCCCGAGCTCGGTCGTGAGCGGACCCTTGAGACCGACCTTGTTCCGGCGGATGGAGTCGAGCGCCTCCTTGGGGAAGGGGTTCCCGTGCTTCTGGATCGCGGGCAGGCCGATCTCCTGCTCGTCCCAGTGGATCTTCACGCCCGTTGCGTCGATGGCCCGCCGGGTGGCCGCCACGATCTCGGGACCGGTCCCATCCCCTGGTATCAGGGTCAGCGTGTGCTCGGTCAACCCGCGATCGCCCCGGGCCCGCACGATCCGCTCACCCCGGTGCCTTCCCCGCATCTCTCGCCGTCTTCACCGCGTCGTCGCCGGCGACCGCGACGTTGAGGCTCTCCCGAGGGGAGCCCTGATCCGCCGACGCGCTCACGACGACCCCCGCGGAGAGGTTCTGGCCCCCCGCGCGGAGCTCCGCGAGGAGGCCGCCCGCGAGCAGCGTCCTCGCCTCGGCGGCGAGGAAGCTGGCGCCGAGCGGAATCTCCCGCCCACCGCTCGTGCGCGCGATGACGACCTCGTCCGTCCGGTTGGACTCGAGCGCCCTGCGCAGCCCGTCGATCGTGATCACCTCACCCTGCTCGATCCGCGCGAGGTCCGCCTCGTTCTCGAACGTGAGCGGCGGCAGCCCCTGAGCGATGAGGTTGCGCCGGTGGATCCGCGCGAACGACTGGGCGATGACGGCCCTGATCCCGAGAGCTTTCGGCGCGAGCGCGGCGTGCTCGCGGCTCGAGCCCTGGCCGTAGTTCTGGCCGGCGACGATGAAGCCGCCGCCCTTTTCGCGCGCACGAGCAGGAAAGGTGGCATCGAAGCGCCGGAAGGTGAACTCCGCGATGGCATTCACATTCGAGCGGAGCGCCATGACGACCGCGCCGTCCGGCGACAGGTCGCCGGTCGAGACGTTGTCGCCGAGCTTGATGATGGCTTCGCCCTGCAGCGTGTCGGCGAGCGGTACCTGCCGGGGCGGAGGCTGGATGTTCGGACCCTTGATCACCTGGATCTTCGCGGCCTCGGCGGGAGGCGGGGGTACCAGGATGTTCGAGTCGTCGACGGAAGGATCCATCTCGGGGATCGCGAAGGTCGGCTCGGTGCCGAGCTCGCGCGGATCGGTGATGACACCGCGCAGCGCGGTCGCCGCGGCCGTCGTCGGGCTGCAGAGGTAGACCTGGTCGTCGTCGGTGCCGCTCCGGCCGGGGAAGTTGCGGTTGAAGGTGCGCACGGAGACGCTTCCGGTCGGCGGCGCCTGGCCCATCCCCACGCACGGTCCGCAGGCGGGCTCGAGCATGCGTGCCCCCGCGGCGATCAGGGCCCGGTAGGCGCCGCCGCCCGCGAGCGCGTCGAGGATCTGCTTCGACCCGGGCGTGACGGTCATGAAGACCTCGCGATCGATGGTCTTGCCCTTCAAGACCTGCGCGACGATCGCGAGATCCTCGTACCCCGAGTTGACGGACGAGCCCACGCAGACCTGCTGGACCTTCGTCCCGGCGACCTCGCGCACCGGAACGACGTTGCCGGGGCTGGATGGCTTCGCGATGAGCGGTTCCAGCCCGGCGAGGTCGATCTCCTCGCGCTCGTCGTAGCTGGCGCCGCCGTCGGCGGCCAGCTCGACGAAGTCGCCAGCCCGCCGTTGCAGCTCGAGCCACTCCTTGGTGCGTCCGTCGCTCGGGAAGACCCCGGTCGTGGCCCCGAGCTCGGCGATCATGTTGCAGATCGTGCCGCGCTGCGGCACCGAGAGGGTCTCGACCCCGGGGCCGGTGAACTCGAAGATGCGCCCGACACCACCCTTCACATCGCGGCGGCGCAGGAGCTCGAGGATGATGTCCTTCGCCTGCACCCAGGGGCCGAGCCGGCCCTCGAGCCGGACCTCGACGACCCTGGGCATCGCCAGCACGAAGGGGTGACCGGCGAGAGCCACCGCGACGTCGAGCCCTCCGGCGCCGATGGCGATCATCGAGACCGAACCGGCCATCACCGTGTGGCTGTCAGCGCCGAGGAGGATCTGCCCCGGCCTCGCGAAGCGCTCCATGTGCAGGTAGTGGCAGATGCCGGTCCCGGGCCGCGAGAAGTGGATGCCGTGCTTCTGGGCGAACGAGCGCAGGAACATGTGATCGTCCGGGTTCTTGAAGTCGATCGCCAGGATGTTGTGGTCGACGTACACGATCGCGAAAGGGATCTTGATGCGATCGACGCCGAGCTCCTCGAGCTGCAGGAAGCCCATCGTCCCGGTCGTGTCCTGCAGCAGACCCTGGTCGACGCGCAGAGAGATCTCCGTGCCCGGCGTCATCTCGCCGGCCTCCAGGTGGTCCGAGAGGATCTTTTGGGTGAGGTTCATCGCCGGCATCGTGCCCTCCTGATCCGGGAGCGCTGCGCGCTCGCGGGCGTCGCTCGTCCCATGCTGCCGCGGTGCCCGGAGACGTCCTCGCCCCTGTCGTTGGACGGGCATCGTACGCGGGCGCCCGGCCATACAACAGCCCTTGCGGTCGTGCTCCACCATAGACTGGGCCTATGGAGCTCGCCCAGGTCGAGGCCTTCGTCGAGTCCGTGCGCCGCGGCTCGATCACGCGAGGCGCCGCCGCGCTTGGGGTCACCCAACCGACGGTATCGGCCCGCCTGCACTCGCTCGAGCGGGAGCTCGGAGCGCAGCTCCTCGCTCGCGGGCGCCGCGGTGTGACGCTCACGCCCGCGGGTCGCCGCTTTCTGCCGCGAGCGTCGGCCGCCCTGGACGGGCTGCGGCGCGGCGCGGACGACGCGAAGGGCGGTGGAGCGCGTGGCCTGCTCGCGATCGGCCTGGCCTCCGACCTCGCGCTCTACCTCGCGCCGGCAGCGCTCGCGCGGTTCGCCCGCCGGCATCCGGAGACGGAAGTGAGCGTGCGAAGCGGCCATAGCCGCTTCGTCGCGGACCTGCTGCGCTCGGAGGAGATCGAGGTGGGCCTCATCAGCCAGCTCGTCGTCCTACCCGACCTCGCGGCGCGCCCGCTTTTCGTGGAGCCCGTGCCGTTCGTCGTCTCGCGGTCCCACCGCCTCGCGCGTCGCGGCCCGATCCGCATCGACCTGCTTGCGGCCGAGGGGCTCGTCGTTCGGGACCCCGGCGCGTTCCTCCGCACGCTCGCGTCGGGGTTCTTCGCCGCCGCGGGGACGGCCCCGCGGATCCTCATGGAGCTCGACAACACCGAGGCCTGCAAGCGGGTGGTGCTCGCGGGGATCGGCGCCGCGCTCCTCCCCGAGATGGCGATCCGCGCGGAGCTCGCGCGCGGCGAGCTGGTCGCCCTGCGCGTGGAGGGGCATCCGGCCCCGAAGCGCACGATCCATCTGCTGCAGCGGCAGGGCGCCGAGCTGTCCCCATTGGCGGCGAGCCTCCTGCGCATGCTGCCGCGGCGCGGATCGGGCGCGGCGGCTGCGGCGACAATGAACGCGTGAGCCCCCGTGGCGCGACCGTCGAGTTCCGCGACGTCACGAAGCGGTACGAAGGGGCTTCCGGCGCCCGAGGCGCGGTGCAGGCGCTGACCTTCACGGTGCCGGCGGGCGAGATCTGCGTCCTCGTGGGCCCGTCGGGCTGCGGCAAGACGACCTCGCTCAAGATGACGAACCGCCTCATCGAGCCGACGTCGGGAACGATCCTCATCGACGGCAAGGACGTCATGAGCGAGGACCCGGTCGCGCTGCGCCGGCGGATCGGCTATGTCATCCAGCAGGTCGGGCTGTTCCCGCACCAGACCATCGCCGAGAACGTCGCGACCGTGCCCAGATTGCTCGGGTGGCCTGCGGCCCGCGTGCAGGAGCGGGTCGCCGAGCTCATCGAACTCGTCGGGCTCGATACCACGTACGCGCCGCGCTACCCCGCGCAGCTCTCCGGGGGTGAGCGTCAGCGCGTCGGCGTCGCCCGCGCGCTCGCGGCAGAGCCTCCGCTCATGCTCGTCGACGAGCCGTTCGGCGCGGTCGACCCGATCGTGCGTGAGCGGCTCCAGGACGAGTTCCGCCGCCTGCATCAGAGGCTCGGCATGACCGTCATCTTCGTGACGCACGACATCGACGAGGCGATCAAGATGGGCGATCGTGTTGCCGTCATGCGTGCCGGCACGCTCGTGCAATACGCACCGCCGGCGGAGCTCCTGGAGCAGCCCGCCGACGACTTCGTAGCGCGGTTCGTCGGGGCGGACCGCGGCCTCAAGCGTCTCGCGCTCATCGCGGTCGGTGACCTCTCGCTCCGCGACGCGGCGCTCGCGCGCGAGGGTGATCCGGTCGCACGAGGCGATGGCTACGTGCTGCTCCTCGACTCTGGCCGACGCCCGATCGGGTGGGTCAACCGCGCACGGCCGGAGCTCGGCCCCGACCCGTCCTCGCCCATCGTCACGCGTGAGACCCGGGTGAAGGACGCGCTCTCCGCGCTCCTTGCCACCGGGGTTGCCATGGCTGTCGTCGTCGATGCGGACGGCGGCTACGTCGGGACGATCGGGCTCGACGACATCACGGGTCTGCTGACGGCGCAGCGGTGACCCCGGGCGAGCCGCTGGTCCGCTGGGACTGGATCGCGAGCCATCTCGACGAGATCGTGCTGCGGCTCGGCGAGCACCTGCTCCTCACCGGCCTGGCGGTCCTGGTGGGGTTCGCGATCGCGTTCGCGCTGGCGATGGCAGCGCTCCGCTGGCCGCGCACCTACGCGGCCGCTACCTGGGCCACCGGCATCCTCTACACGATCCCGAGCCTCGCCCTGTTCGCCCTGCTCATCCCGTTCACGGGCCTCACGCTGCTCACCGCGGAGATCGGGCTCGTCGGGTACACGCTCCTCATCCTGCTCCGGAACATCGTCGGTGGGATCCGGTCCGTCCCGCCGGAGGCGACCGACGCGGCCGCGGGAATGGGCTACACGGCCGCGCAGACACTCTGGCGGGTCCAGCTGCCGCTCGCGCTGCCGGTCATCATCGCCGGGATCCGCGTCGCGACCATCACGACCATCGGGCTCGTGACCGTCACGGCGCTCATCGGCCAGGGCGGGCTCGGCTACTTCATCCTGCTCGGCATCCAGCGGTTCTTCAGCACGCCGCTCCTCGTCGGAGCGGTCCTCTCGGTGGCGCTCGCCGTGGCCGCGGACGCGCTGCTCGTGCTCGCTCAGCGGGCGCTCACACCGTGGGCCAGGCCCCGCCCGTGATCGACTTCCTCGCTTCCGTCGTCGCGTGGTTCGCCGATCCAGCGCACTGGCGTGGCGAGGATGGGATCCCCACCCGCCTCTTTGAGCACGTGCAGCTCTCCGGGGCCGCCGTCGCGATCGCCGCCGCGATCGCGCTGCCGCTCGGCCTGTACCTCGGCCATACCGGGCGGGGCGGGTTCGTCGCCATCAACGTCGCCAACCTGGGGCGCGCGCTCCCGTCGCTCGCGCTCATCGCGCTCGGCCTTGTCGCGAGCATCGCCCTGGGCCTCGGCCTTGGCTTCTGGCCGACCCTGTTCGCGCTCGTCCCGCTCGCGCTGCCGCCGATCCTCACGAACACGTTCGTCGCGGTCCGCGCCGTCGATCGCGACACCATCGAGGCGGCCCGGGGCATGGGTCTGCGCGAGACGCAGATCCTGCGCGAGGTCGAGCTGCCGCTCGCCCTCCCGCTCATCCTCGGGGGCATGCGCACGGCGGCGGTGAACGTCGTGGCGACCGCCACGCTCGGCGCATTGGTGGCGGGAGGCGCCCTCGGCCGCTACATCGTCGACGGCCTCGCGCTGCAGGAGTACGACAGGTTGTTCGCGGGCGCCCTCCTCGTGGCCGTCCTGGCGATAGCGACCGAGCTGGCGTTCGGCATTCCCGCCGGGCGGTCGCGTTACTCTGGCAGTGTGGCCGAGTGACCTCTGAGTCGGGGCCGTGACCGGTATCCACAGGGTCCCGGAGATAGGAGTCAAGATGCGTCGCTTCCTCCCTGTCATCACCATCACGGCACTGCTCATTGCCGCCTGCGGTGGCGGTGCCGGCACTACTCCGAGCGCGGACAAGCCGACCATCCGGATCGGCTCCACGAACTTCAGCGAGCAGCTCATCGTCGGCGAGCTCTACGCACAGGTGCTCGAGGCGGCGGGCTACAAGATCGAGCGCAAGTTCAACCTCGGCGCGCGCGAGGTCGTCCTCCCGGCCCTCGAATCGGGACAGATCGACCTCGAGGTCGACTACCTGGCGACC
>JACDAF010000279.1 GCA_013695575.1 Chloroflexota bacterium
CTCGCTGGGGTGACTCCGTCCCGCGGTGCCAGCGGTCCCGGCGGTGTCATCTTCGGCTACGGAGCGGTGGACGAAGCCGCGATCGAGCCCGGGATCCGTCGGATCGCGAGCGCCGTCGCCTGAGCCCGCGCAGTATCGTCCGTCGGTGCCGGTCGCCCTCGCCCAGCGGCTTCGCGACGAAGGCCTCGTCCCGCCGGACTACGAGGGGCATGGGCTGCTGAACGTCGCGGCCACGGTGCTCGATGTCCTCGGTCTGCGCGACGGCAGCGACCCGCCGCCGCTCGCGGACCTGGACCCCGCGCTACGCGAAGGCGCGCGCGACGTCGTGCTCATCCTCGCGGACGGGCTTGGCTGGGAGCAGCTCCATGGCCTGCGCTCGCGGGGCGAGCTGCCGTTCATCGGCTCGCTCATGGCGCGGGCGGAGCGCGGGGAGGCGGCCCAGCTCATGCGCGCGACGACCATCTTCCCGTCGACGACGACCGCGGCGATCACCACACTGAACACGGCGCGCACGCCGCAGGAGCACGGCAACATCGCGTACTTCACCTGGCTCGACGAGTTCGGCGTGGTCGCGCAGCTGCTCCGGTGGGGCCCCGCGGTGCAGCGGCGCGGCTCGTTCTTCGAGGACGCCGCCCTCGACCCCCGCACGTACGCGAAGGTGCCCTCGATCCACGCGCGTGCGTTCGAGCGTGGCGCACGGACCTACATCGTCGAGCCGGAGATGTTCCGCGACGAGGCCATGACGCGCATGCACGCCGCCGAGGCCGATCTGCGCGGGTACCTGCTCCCGAGCACCCTCGGTGTCCGCCTCCGCGAGCTTCTCGATGAGCGCTCGCCGGGTACCGGGCCGGCGTACGTGTACGCGTACTGGGCCGCCATCGACACTGCCGCGCACTGGTACGGCCCAGGCTCGCGCGAGGAGGCAGCGGAGGCAGCGGCGCTTGACCTGGCGCTGTCGCGCGCGTTCGCGGGAGATCGGGATGGCCGCACGCTCGTGCTCCTCACCGCCGACCACGGCCACGCCCTCGTCGACCCGGCTCGGCTCATCGACCTCGAGGGCGACGCGGAGCTGCGGGCGCTCCTTCGTAACCCGATCGCGGGTGAGCCGCGCTGTGCCTTCCTCCACACCGACCGCCCGGATGAGGTGAAGCGTCACCTCGACGAGCGGTACCCGGAGATGTTCGCCCTGTTCGATCGCGATGAGCTCATCGCCGCGGGCATCTTCGGCCGCGGCGACCCCTCGCTCGCGCAGCGCCGCATCGGCGAAGTCTGCGCGATCCCCCGTGGCGATCGTGGCGCGACGATCGTTCGCGTCGACGGACAGGTCGTGCGGCACCGCGGCTCGCATGGCGGCATGTCGCCTGCGGAGATGCTCATCCCTATCCTCGCGTGGCGCGTGTAGTCCTCGGGACCTGGCAAGTCCTGCGGTCTGCTGCTGCGGCAGTAGTCCTCGGACCTGGCAGGTCCTGCGGTCTGCTGCGCGGCAGCAGCGGCTAGCATTCCGTCACGTGGCGGTGCAGTCGTACCTTCCGGCGACGATCGGCGGGGTCGTCGTAGCCGCGGCCTTCGCCGACGATGAGCTCGCGCGGAGCGCGGTCGAGGTCCTGCACAGCTCGGGGGTCCGTCGTCAGGACATGTCAGTCCTGGCACGCGATCGTCACGGCGCCGAGCAGATCGCCGGCGGCAAGGCGTGGACGCCGTGGAAGAGTGCACCGACCGGCCGGCTCGCGAAGCTCCTCGCGAGGCTGCCACGCCCGGGCCGGGGCCTGCCGCGCGAGGTCCGCAGGCGCTACGCCGATGCGATCCGCGGCGGCAGGATCGTCATCGTCGTCGTCGCGGGCGGCCAGCCTGCGGACACCCTCGAAGCGCTCCTCACGCAGGCGGGCGGCACCGATGTCGCAGCGTGGTGGTCAGGCCCTGTTTCGATCTTCGCGCCGCCGGAGCTCGCCGGACCCTTCTAACCCCGCGACCGTCGCTGCCTGCGGCTGCGACGGCTTTGCCAGGCCCTGGGACCTTATGTAACGTCGCGGCACACCGCTTGCTTGTCCGGAGGGCGAGACTCTTGGAAGGAGTGTGACCGCTACATGGGACAGACCAACGTCAACGCAGGCGGTACGGCCGATGGCGGCGGCTTCGGCGCCGGGATGATCATCGGGATCATCATCCTCATCCTTATCGTCCTCGTCCTCGTCTTCTACGCCGGGCCGCGCATCATCAACGTCAATACGAACACGCGCTCGTTCCTCGATCTCGCGACCAGCTTCCTAGGCTAGAGCGCACGCTCGAATCGATCAGAACGGCCGCCGGAGCGATCCGGCGGCCTTCTGCTGACCGTCATGAGGGGGGCACGGGGCTACAGGGGCCGGGCGAGCTCCATTCCGGCCATCTTTTCGAGCCGCGCGATGCGCTCCTCGATCGGCGGGTGGGTCGCGAAGAGCCGCGAGAACCCGCCGGGCAGCAGCGGCTGGACGATGAACAGGTGGCTCACCGACGGGTTCACGGCCAGCGGGATCTGTCGTGACGCTGATTCCATCTTCCTGAGCGCCGACGCGAGCGAGAGTGGGTCGCGCGAGACCTCGGCACCCGTGTCGTCGGCGCCGAATTCCCGCGAGCGGCTGATCGCGAGCTGGACCAGCATCGCAGCGATCGGCAGGAGGATCATCGCCGCGATCATCCCCACGATCCCCAGACCACCGCCTTCGTCCTCGTCTTCGCGATGCCCGCCGAAGAACATCGAGAATTGCGCCATCTGCGCGAGATACGAGATCGCTCCCGCGATGGACGCGACCGCGGCCATGACAAGCGTGTCGCGGTTGCGCACGTGCCCGAGCTCGTGCGCGAGCACGGCCGTGAGCTCGCGCTCGTTCACGATGTCGAGGATGCCGGACGTGACCGCGACGACCGCATGCTGCGGGTCGCGGCCGGTCGCGAACGCGTTCGGCGCCGGCTGCTCGATGACGAAGAGCCGCGGCATCGGAAGTCCAGCGGTCTGGGCGAGCTTCGTGACGATCCGGTGCAGCTCGGGAGCCTCGGCGGGCTCCACCGGGCGCGCGCCCGCCATCCGCAGCGCGATCTTGTCGCTGAACCAATACGCCGAGATATTCATGACGAACGAGAGGACGAGGGCGATGAGCATGCCGCCTTCGCCGAACAGAAGCCGCCCGCCGAAGACGAGCAT
>JACDAF010000369.1 GCA_013695575.1 Chloroflexota bacterium
CCCGGTTACACTCCTGTTACCCGTGACGATGATCGAAGGGCTCGCGCACGCGTGATGAAGGAAAAGCCGGGCAGCATCCGCATCCTCCTCGCCGACGCGAGCCGCCTCACCACCATGGGCATCACCCAGGTCATCGAGAAGGAAGCCGACATGCAGATCATCGGCGTGGCGAGCGACGGAGAGGATGCCGTCGTCAAGGTCGTCGAGCTGGAGCCCGACGTCCTCGTCATCGAGGCAGACCTGCCCCGGCTCTCGGGGATCGAAGCTGCGCAGCGGATCCGGCGCGAGTTCCCCCACATCGCCGTTGTCGTCCTGACGGCCGACGATCAGGAGCAGACCCTGTTCGACGCGATACGCGCAGGCGCCGCGGCCTATCTGCACAAGGACTGCGATCCGACAGAGCTCACCGAATCGATCCGCAAGGTGCGCGCGGGGCAGTTCGTGATCAACGAAAAGATCTTCAGCCGTCCTGCCGTCGCCTCGCGCGTGCTCGCCGAGTTTCGGGAGCTCTCGGTATACGGTCCCGGCGCGACACGCGTGTTCGCGCCGCTCTCGCCCCGCGAGGTGCAGATCCTCGACAGCATCGCCCAGGGAAGGACGAACAAGGAGGTCGCGTACGCGCTCGCGATCTCCGAGCAGACCGTGAAGAATCACATGTCGAGCATCCTGCGGAAGCTCTCGGTCAACGACCGGACGCAGGCGGTCGTGTACGCGATCCGGCAGGGCTGGATCAAAGCGCCGGAGCTTGGGCCCTGAGCATGTCGGCGGGTCACGCGACTCTGGCCGAGAGCCCTTCATCTCGAGCCTCATCGCGGCACTCAATGCGTCAGCCGCCGCCCACGTTCGTGAGGGCGATGCCGCGGTAGTAGTGGGTGAGGATGCGCTCGGCGCTCGCACCGGCCAGCGCCATGCCCTGCGCCCCCCACTGCGACATGCCCACGCCGTGACCGAAGCCCCTGCCGCGGAAAACGAATCGATCCGGCAGCCGGTACACGCTGCCCACGGTGCGGAGCTCGTTCGTCTCGCGATCCGGTCCCACGATGCGGCGGTACACGGCGCCGTGCCGCTCGGCGCCGAGGCCCTCGAGCGTGCGGTGCCGCTGGGTGTCGGTCAGCTCGACGCTCTCGAGCCCGCCGCCCGCCGCGCGCTCGACGGTGAAGAGCGAGCTCCGAAGACCGAAGTAGTAGCGGGACTGGTCCTTGCCGATGTCGCGCGTGCTCGCGGAGCCCACGACCCGCGCGCGCAACACGCGACCGGTCACCGAGACCTGGGACAGCTCGATCCGCTCCGGCGTGCCGACGTCGATGCCCCTCACGGCGAGATGATCGCGCAGCTGCGTGACCGTCAGCTCGCGGGTCCACTCCCAGCTCGCCTGCCCCCAGGACGAGCTCTTCGCGATCTCGTCCGCCGGGGATGGCACGCCTCGCAGATACGGCAGCGCGTTCTGGTACACGTTCTCGCTGTCCTCGGTCGCGCCCCCGGCGTTCGCCGAGTACAGCGCCTCGATCGGCGCCCCGCGATACGTCGCGACCACGCCCGTGGTCCGCTGCACAGCCCGGATCGTGGAGTCCGCCTCCGTCGCGGTGCCGCCGTACTCCTGATCGCGGATGTCGCCCTCGAGGTCGTACGCGCGGTGACGGCGCAGGTGGGTCAGCAGGTAGGTGCGTGCGGCGATGGCCTGCGCGGCGAGCGCTTCCGGCTCCCACGTCGCCGGCATCTCCGCACCGACGACGGACGCGAGGTAGTCGCCGGTCGCCACCTCGTTGACGACGATCATGTCGCCCTCGTCGTCAAGAGCGACCTCGAGTGTCCCCTTGAACGTCTTCCCGCTGAAAATGAGGAACCCGTTCTCGGCGCGAAACCGGAGCGGCAGGACACGATCCGCTGAAATCGCCGGCTGCCCCATATCGTCCGTCGTGCCGGGCAGGATCGCGAACTCGAACGGGATCGTGGTGAGCGCGCCTGGACCGCCGGCGCGGAGCGCGTCGCGCACCTCCCGCAGCGCGCGCGCGCGATCCATCCGCTCCTCCCGGTCGCCGGTGCTCCCGGCCGACGGGAGCGCGGCGCCGCCTTCCACACGCCTCACGTTCCGGCGCGCCACGGTCCGATCCTGCCCGCTGTAGACGAGCGTGCCGTCGGGCCGGGTCACCGAGAGGATGCCGGTCGACGCGATGATGGCGTAGGACGTGCCGAGGCCCGCGACGTTCACCCGGATGGTGGAAGGCAACGCCGCGAGCGGCGCCGCAGCCGCGGGCAGCGGGAGCTGCGACAGCACGAGGAGGGCTGCGAGGACGTGCCTCACGGGCCGACCGCTCCGTAGACCTCCGGCTTCAGGACGCCGATGAACGGCAGGTTGCGGTACCGCTCGGCGTAATCGAGCCCGTACCCCACGACGAACCTGTCCGGGATCTCATAGCCGGTGTACTCGGGCACCACCCCGACGACGCGTCGAGCCGGCTTGTTCAGCAACGTGCACAGAGCAACGCTGGCCGGGCGCTGGCTGCGCAGGTGGCCGAGCACGAACGCCAGCGTATGGCCGGTATCGAGGATGTCCTCGACGACGATGACATGCCGTCCTGCTATCGGCTGCGCGAGATCCTTCAGGATGCGGACGACACCGCTCGACCGCGTCGACGCCCCATACGAGGTGACCTCCAGGAAGTCGAGCGAGAGGTGGATCGGTATCTCCCGCATGAGGTCCGCGAGGAAGGGAAGCGCGCCCTTGAGAATGCTCACGAGCACGAGATCGCGCCCCTCGTAGTCCGCCGCGATCCGGGCGCCGAGCTCGCGCACCTTCGATGCGATGGCCGGCGCGTCCACAAGGATCTCCGCTATGTCGTCCGCTGGGCTACGCAGCTGCACCCGCGTCATTGTGACCGTGCGGCCGGATCAGCGGCCCGGGATCCCCTCGAAGAGGCCGTGAACGTCGCCCGCGTAGCCGCCGAGCAGCTCGTGGGCCGAGAGCACGTCGTCGACCTGCAGCGGCTGGCTCTCCGGTACCGGATCGCCGGCGGTCAGGACCTCCTTCACGATCACGACACCGATCCCCTGCGTGCCGCAACCGTGGCAGCTGCAGCGCACGAACCAGTACTCGTCACGGTTGCCGACCACGCTCACATCCTCGCGGCCGTAGACCGCGCCGCAGCTGGCGCAGCGGACGGTGCCGAAGATGCCCTCGAGCCACCCGAGTCCTCGCATCGCTCCTATTTCCCACGCATAGACGGTGCCAATC
>JACDAF010000385.1 GCA_013695575.1 Chloroflexota bacterium
CATGATCCCCGCCGATCTCGCGGCGGAGTGGAACGCCGTCGTCGTCGGCCGGGAGGGCCACATCCTCACGGTCGCGATGCCCGCACCAAGCACCGTGGCCGTGGACGCGCTCTCAAAGGCTTCGGGGTACGCCATCTACCCCGTCTACAGCAACGGACAGGCCCTGGAAGCGACGCGCCGGAGGCTCGCTCCCTCCTAGCTTGGCTCGACCGCATCGCGATCGGGCTGGTCGCGGATCACGCCTCCTTGGGCGCCGCAGAAGAGGTACCCGACGCCCGGGACGGTCTGGATGACATCGCGCTGCTGGCCATCCGATCCGAGCTTGCGCCGGAGGCGGCTCACGTTCAGCTTCACCAGGTCCCCGCCGACATCGGCGTCGTACCCCCACACGCCCTCGAGGATCTCCTCCTGCGTGAGGACGCGGCCGGCATTCGCCATGAAGTGGCGCAGGAGCTTGAACTCCGTCGGCGACAGGTGCACCGGGACGTCGGCAGCGGTCAGCTGGTGCGTCGCCTCGTCGAGCTGGATGTCGCCGGTGCGGTAGACCGCCGGCGCCGGCCGGCCCTTGGCCCGTATGGAGCGCCGCAGGATGGTCTTCACGCGCGCGACGAGCTCCAGCGGCCGGAACGGCTTGGTGAGGTAGTCGTCCGCGCCGAGCTGCAGCCCTCGCAGCACGTCGCTCTCGTCGCTCCGCGCGGAGAGCATCAGGACGGCGACGTGATCGTCGGTGTGCCGTATCCGGTCGAGGACGACGAAGCCTGCGAGCTTCGGAAGGTTGATGTCCAGCACCACGAGATCGGGCTTGTCCCGGCGGACGGCCTCCAGCGCGGCCTCACCATCGTAGGCGCGGACCACCTCATGGCCTTCGCGCCGGAGGGCGTAATCGAGCACCTCCACGAGGTCCCGATCGTCATCGACGACGAGGAGCTTCACCGATCAAGAGCCTCCTCTGCGAGGTCGCGTCCCTTTGGCACCGTGAAGTGTACGGACGTGCCAGCGCCCGGCGCGCTCTCGATCTCGATGTCGCCCCCCTGCGCACGCACGATCGCGCGGCAGATGGTGAGCCCGAGGCCGAGTCCACCGGCGACGTCGCGCACCTCTCGCGAGCGGAAGAAGCGCTGGAAGAGCCGGGACTGCTCGGCCAGGGGGATGCCCGGGCCCTGATCCGTCACGGTCACACGCACGTAGCCGTCCCGCGCGGCCGCGAGGACGCGGACGGTGCTGCCCTCCGGCGCGTACTTGCTCGCGTTCGTGATGAGGTTGGAGAAGACCTGCGTCGTGCGGCGCTGATCCGCGACGATCCGCTCCGTGTTCGGCCCGAGCGACACCTCGATCCGCTGGCCCTTCGTGGCGCAGAGCGTCTCAACGAACGCGAGGCTGTCGTGGAGCGCGCGCTCGAGGCTCGTCGGGACCAGGCGGACCTGGAATGTCCCCGCCTCGATGCTCCCGGCGTCGAGCAGGTTCTCGACGAGGTGCTCGAGCCGGTAGGCGCTCCGGCGGAGCGCGTTCACCATGAGGGCGAGCTCCTCTTTCGGCATCGAGAGGGCGTCCTGATGCAGGAGATCGAGCCACGCGGACATCGCCGAGATCGGCGTGCGCAGCTCGTGAGCGACCTGCAGGAGGAAGTCCTCCTTGAGCCGGAGGATCTCCGCCTGCGCCGTCACGTCGCGGGCGGTGTGGATGAATGCTGAACCGGGGCTTCCCATGGGGGTCGAGACGATCTCGAGCACGCCCATGCGGTCCTCCCGCGGGAACCAGGCCCGCCGGACGGTGTGGCCGTCGATGCTCTGGATCGTCGTCGCGCCGCTGACGTAGAGGAGATCGTCGAATCGCGTGCCGACCAGCACGGTCTCGTCGAGCAGACGGAACGCGGCCGGATTCGCGCTCCGGACCACCCCTTGGTCATCGGTGATGATGACCCCGTCCGCGAGCGCGATGAGTGCCTCCGCGTACGCGCCACTGACGCTGTCCAGGTCGCGGCGGCCGGGAGAGCGCCGACGCTCAGCCACGCCGGCGAGTATGGCCGCCGCGCTCGGGGTCTCCCCTCACGGCCGCTCGCCGGCCGCGATCGCGCGCACCGTGTCCAGGGTGTCGATCTCGGTGGCCGGCTTGTCCGGCCGGAGCCGGACGATGCGAGGGAAGCGCAGCGCGAACCCGGAATCGTGCCGGTCGCTCGCCTGCACCTGATCGAAGGCGACCTCGATCACGGTGTTCGGCTCGACGAGCCGTGCGCGCCCGAAGTCGCGGATGGTGTGCTCCTTCCAGAATCCGGTCAGCTCGGCGATCTCGCGGTCGGTCAGGCCGGAGTAAGCCTTGCCGATATTGCGGAGCCGCTCGCCGTCGCGCACGGCGAAGGTGTAGTCGGAGAGCATGTCGTGGCGCTTGCCGTGGCCCCATTCCACCGCGGTCACGACCACATCGAGCGTACGCAGTGCCCGCTTCACCTTCAGCCACTCCATGCCGCGCCGGCCCGGCCGGTAGGGCGATCGCGGGTCCTTCACCATGAGGCCCTCGTTGCCCCGCGAGCGCGCCGCCGCGAAGTCCGCCTCGAGCGCGGGGATGAGCTCGCCCTCCGAGAGGTTGAGGGACTGCCTGCGCGCCAGCAGGAGCGGTGACGCGAGCGGCAGCGCCATCAGGAAGACCGCGCGCTCGGAAAGCGGACGCTCGAGGAGCGCCTCTCCGTCCCGCTCGAGCACGTCGAACACCACGAGCGACGCGGGCAGCTCCGCCATGAGCTCGGCGCTCACCGACTTGCGGCCAAGCCGTCGCTGGAAGCGGGTGAACGGGACCGCACGACCATCCAGCAGCGAGATCACCTCGGCATCGAGCACGTAGCTGCCGGGGATCGCTCGCAACGGAGCGAGCAGCTCGGGAAAGCGGTCGGTGACCCGATCGAACGTCCGCGAGTAGAGCTCGACGCGCCCGCCGTCCTTGTGGACCTGCGTGCGGACGCCGTCGTACTTGTCCTCGACGACGTACGGGGCCCAAAAGCGCCTCGCGACCTCGGCCAGGTCGAGCACCGGGGTCGCCAGCATCATCCCGATCGGCGCGAAGTGCCTGAACGACGCTCCGTCGAGCGTGTCGGTGCGCGCACGCAGCGCAGCGGCCCCGATGTCGCCCTCCAGCATGTGCGCGCGGCCGACGGCCTCGCGCTCGCGACCGAACGCGCGCGCGACGGCGTCCTCGAGCAGGCCCTCGCGCAACCCGATGCGCGGCTCGCCCGAGATGATCTTGACGATGTACCGCGCGGCGTCCGCGTCCGCACGGCGCAGGGTGGCGAGCAGGACCGCGCGCTTCGGCTGCGTGCCCCGCGCAGCGGCGATCGCTCCGAACGCCGCCGCGACGTCGGCGAGCGTCAGCGGTGCCCCTTCCGGAGCCGTCGTGATGAGCTCGGCCGCGGCATCGCCCAGGTCGGCGTGTGTCTGGTAGGCGCGCGCCAAAGCTTCCTCATCGGCCCCTGACCGCTCGAAGATCCCGTCGGACAGCGTGCGCCAGCCGAGCGAGAGGACGCGCTCATCCGTTCGGGGGAATGGGGTGCCGGCGAAGAGGCGGACCGCGAGCGGCAGGTCGGCGTCCGAGAGCCTGCGGAAGTACGCTGCGAGCGCGTCGAGCTTCTGGAGCTTGCTTCTGGTGGCGAGCACGGCATCCGCCGTGCGGACCCAGCCGGCGAAGAGATCGCTCACCGGGCGATCCTGAAGGAGGTCGCGGTCGTCCATTGCCACGCCATCGTGCGGCTTCCCAAGGTCATCCGGCGGGCGCTCCAGGCCCTGCCCGCCGCGGGGAAAGGCGGGTTGGCATGACTCGCGCAAGGGGATAGGCGTGGGCTGCTGTCTCGGCGGATGCGTACGCCTCATCGCTTTCACCTTCTGGAAGGCGATCTTCGCCGCGCTCCTGGCCATCTTCCTGTCCCGGATCGACGCGTACGTCGACCGGTCCGGAAAGGCCGACAGCCTCGGCGGCAAGGCCTGGCGCATGTACCGCTCCCGCAGCGGCAAGAAGGTGCGCCGCGGGACTCCGCCCGGGGCGAGCACGGCGATCGATACCGAGGGTCGCCCAGGCGGACGAGGCCCGTCCTCGCCCGGTATCTAGACTCGCGGCCGTGACCGGCCGGATCGACGTCTTCCGCGTGCCCACCCGCATCTCGTTCGGGCGCGGCGTCGCGCTCACGGTCGCGGACCCGCTGCAGCAGGTGGGCGCGACGAAGGTCCTCCTCGTCACCGATCCGGGGGTGCGCAAGGTCGGGCTCACGCAGCCTATCGAGGAGCGCTTGCGCGACGCGAAGATGCCCTTCGAGGTCTATGACGAGGTCATCCCTGACCCGGGTGTCGCCGAGGTCCAGCGCTGCTACGAGCGCGCGAAGGAGTGTGGTGCGGACGCCTTCGTCGCCGTCGGGGGTGGGTCTTCGATCGACACGGCGAAGATGGCCGCCGTGCTCCTGGCAAACGGTGGCACGGTGCTCGACTACATCGGGATCGACAAGGTGCCGAAGATGGCGGCGCCGGTCGTGGCCATCCCGACGACGGCCGGCACCGGTGCAGAGATCACGATCAACAGCGTCATCGCCGACCCGGACCAGCACAAGAAGCTCGTCATCATCAGCCCGAACGCGACGGCGCTCTTCGCCCTCGAAGACCCGGAGATGACCGTTTCCCTTCCCCCGTTCATCACGGCCATCACCGGCATGGACACGCTGGTCCACGCGATCGAGTCGTTCTGCTCGAAGCAGGCGTACCGCACCACCGAGCTCCTCGCGCTCGAGGCGATCCGTGATGCCGGCCGGGCGCTGCCGCGGGCGGTGAGGGACGGCTCCGACATGGACGCGCGCGAGTCGATGATGCGCGCCGTCGTCAGTGCAAGCCTCGCCTTCAGCAACACGCGCCTCGGCAACGTGCACGCGATGGCCTTGCCGCTCGGCGGCTGGTGCCACGTCGCGCACGGGACGGCGGTCGCGGTGCTGCTCCCGCACGTGATGGACTTCAACCGGGACGCTGCGCCCGAGCGGCTCGCGGCGGTCGGCGAGGCGCTCGGCGCGGCGAAGGATGGCAGGGCCGCGGTCGACCACGTGTTCCGGCTGAACGAGGAGATCGGCATCCCAAAGGGTCTGCGGACCGTCGGGGTCAGCGAGGACGCCATCCCCGGCATGGCGAAGGACGCGATGCTCTCCGGCAATATCCTGGTGAACCCGCGCGAGACGCAGCTGCAGGACATCGAAGCGCTCTACCGCGCAGCCCTTTGAACCCCGCGACCGGCGAAGCCTTCCCTTCGCTGGATCGATCCTCTTGCCGCTAGCGATCTTCGATATGGACGGCGTGCTGTATCGCGGCGATACCGTGATGCCGCATGCCCGCGAGACGGTCTGGCGCCTCCGCGCAGCGGGCTGGCAGGTGTTCTTCGCGACGAACAACTCCAGTGCGTCACGGGAGGACTACGTCCGGCGGCTCGAGCGGATGTCACTCGGCGGTGACGTGGAGCACGTGATCACGAGCGCGTTCGCGACGGCCCACTACCTCGAGCGTCTCGAGCCGCGGCCGGGCGAGGTGTACGTCGTCGGGGCCGACGGGCTGCGCAACGAGATCCGGGCCGTCGGCATCGCCGTCCGGGGCCGCGACACGACACCCGGGC
>JACDAF010000033.1 GCA_013695575.1 Chloroflexota bacterium
GGCGCTCAGGCGAAGCACCCGGAGTCTTGGAACCCCACGGCCTCCAGCACGCCCTGTGGTGAACGAATGAGTCCGGCCCCGCGCTCGCCGATCGACATCGCTCCCCGCGTCGTCGCGTTCGACGTCAACGAGACGTTGCTCGACCTGCGGGCGCTGGACCCGCACTTCGCGCGAGCGTTCGGGGACGCGGCGCTCCGGCCGCAGTGGTTCGCGCAGATGCTCCAGCTCGCCTTCACCGGCGGGCTCACCGGCGTGTACGTGGACTTCACCGCCGCGCAACGGCGCGCGCTCCGGATGCTCGCGCAGCGGCGCGGCATCACGATCGCGGAGGACGATGCCATGGCCATCACGGAGCAGATGAGCACGCTGCCCCCGCACGCTGACGCTCCGCCGGCCCTGGACAAGCTGGCTCGCGCCGGGCCCACGGTCGTCGCGCTGACGAATTCGCCCAAGCGTGTCGCGGAGGCGCAGCTGCGACATGCCGCCATCCGTGATCGCTTCGCGCATGTCTTCTCCGCCGACGAGGTGCACCGGCTCAAGCCGGCACCAGAGCCGTACCACATGGTCGCCGAGCGGACCGGCGTCACGAGCGGCGAGGTCATGCTCGTCGCCGCCCACGCGTGGGACATCGCCGGGGCCCTCGCCGCCGGGTGCCGCGCCGCGTTCGTCGCTCGACCCGGCGCGGTGCTTGATCCGGAGGGCGCGCAGCCGGAGATCGTGGGCTCAGGTCTCGATGAGATCGCGGAGCGGATCGTGGTGCTCGCCCGTTCGTAGCCGGTCCGCCATCAGCGCGCCCGCACGGTGCCGGACCAGCGCGCCGCGTCGGCGAGCGGCCTCCCGATGAGCCAGTGGTGCCCGTACGGATCCGCGACTCGGCCCTGTCGCAGCCCGTACGGCTGGTCGGCGATCGGCAAGACTTCGGTCGCACCGGCGGCGATCGCGCGCTCGGCCACGGCATCTGGATCGTCAACGATCAGGCTCAGGCGCACGCTGGTCCCGCCGAGCGTCTCGGGACTGAGATTGAGGGCCGCCGGTGCCTCTTCGACCACGAAGAAGCGCCCGCCATCGTCGCCGCCGCGATCGCGTACGTCCGCGGCCACGCCCACGAGCTGGAGGTTGACGCCGACCGCATCGGCGTCTGGGCGTTCTCCGCGGCGGGGCCGTTCGGACGTTCTTGAGGATTGCGGCTCGTCGCATCTCCGCAGCATTGCCCGCTCTGACCGCCCTTTCTGCGCTGGGATTCGGCACGGCCGTAGGCGGCGCGCGAGCACAGGATCGAGCTTGGTCGTCACGACCGCCGAAAGCTATGGGCAGGTCGCGTCGTCGTGGGAGAAATACACCCGCGCGGGGTGGAGCGCCCGAAGGCGTTCGCCCGACGCGCGCGCCGGCTCGGAGCTCTCGGCCGGCGGCGCTTCGCCGCGGTACTCGGCGGCCGAGAAGATGGCGTGCCCCGCGAGCACGACGAGCCCCTCGGTGCTCTCGATCGTCATCGACTGATGCCCGAGCGTGTGACCCGGAGTGTCCAGGATCCAGATGCCCGCTCCGAGGTCGTGGTCGCCATCGACGAGCTCGTATCGCGCTCCCGGGAAGTCCACCCACGCGTTGATCGTGTACCCCGGCTCCATCGCCGCCTTCTTCTCGGAACGCTGCACGAAGATCGGGACCCCCGGGAACGAGCGGTCCTGCCCGCAGTGGTCGAAATGCAAGTGGCTGTGAACGATGCGGGTCACGGTCGATGGGGAGATCCCTGCTTCCAGAAGGGCCTCGCGCACGTCGCGCGTGTTGGGGCGCAACGTCCGGTCGACCCAGTCGTTACCGAAGCCTATCCCAGTGTCATAGAGGATCGTTCCACGGCCGCTCACGATCGCGTACGCGTAGACGACGCCGGCCTGACCGGCGAGCGGGTGCCCTTCCGGGTACGCGAATGCCGCGAGTCGCAGTGGGATGACGCGGGTTTCGCCGCCGCTGCTCATGCTCGTCGTAGACCGCGAAGAAGTCCCGGAGCGCCTGTGAGTTCGCAATCAACGCGCAAGTAGTTCAACTGTTCGGCCCTCGCGAATCCGCCGCGCCCTTCGTAAACCCTCCGAGAGATCGCCATGTAGCGACGGTCGGACATCTAGGAAACCTACACCCGTGTCGTCGCCTCCCTGCAGGTCGCTGCTCGCG
>JACDAF010000067.1 GCA_013695575.1 Chloroflexota bacterium
GCCCACAGCCATACGTCCACCCGGGTCCTGTCGATGTGGTAATCCTGCCAGGTTGCGTTGTTTCCAGGCCGAAGGCGACGGTCGTCGCCGACCCGGCGCGGCCGTGCGCTACGGCGCGGCCGGGGCCTTGCGAACGTCGGCAGGCGCCAGCGGGATGGTGAGGCTGAAGGTGCTCCCTTTCCCGGCCTCGCTCTCGACCCAGATCCGTCCCCCGTGCAGTTCGACGAAGGCCTTCGTCAGCGTCAGTCCCAGGCCGGTACCTTCGCTGGAGTGGCTCGTCCCGCTGCCGACCTGGCGAAACTCCTCGAAGATCCGATCCTGGTCTTCGGGGACGATGCCGATGCCACTATCCTGGACGCGCAGGAGCGCGTCCTCGCCTTCACGGGCGGCGATGACGCGGATCGTGCCGCCGTCCGGCGTGAACTTGACGGCATTCGAGAGCAGGTTGAAGAGGATCTGCTTGAGCTTGCGCTCATCTGCGCTGATCACGTCGATCCCCTGAACGCTCAGGTCGAGCCCGATCCCGTGGCCAGCGGCCCGCTCGCGGATCATCGTGACCGCGTTCGACAGTGTCGCGCGCAACGAGAACTCGCTCAGCGTCAGCTCCATCCGCCCAGCCTCGACCTTCGAGAGGTCGAGGATGTCGTTGATGAGCGAGAGCAGATGCCGCCCTGAGCTGCGGATGTCCTCGAGATACTCCGTCTGCTTCCGCTCGAGCTCACCGGCCATCCCCCCGATGAGCACATCCGAGAAGCCGATGATCGCGTTCAGCGGGGTGCGCAGCTCGTGGCTCATGTTCGAGAGGAACTCGGACTTGTGCCGGCTCGCCGCCGCGAGCTCGCGGTTCGCGATCTCCAGCTGGCCCGACTTCTCCCGAATCTCGTTGAAGAGGCGCACGTTCTCGATGGCGATGACGGCCTGTGCCGCAAAGCCCTCGGCCAGAGCCACTTCATCGTCGCCGAATGGGTGAAGGTCCGTCCGCCTCAGAAGCAGCGCGCCCATCGCCTTGCCCTGTTGGAGCAGCGGTGCCGCGAGGTTCGCGTGCTCGCCGAGGCTTTGGCCGAGCTCGCGCCCGACCGGAAACTCGTCGCTCGACTGGATATCGGGGACGTGGATCGTGCGCGATTCAAGCGTCGCCCGTCCGGAGACGGTCTCCCGCACCAGCGGTACCCAGTTGATCGGTCCGCCCTGCTGGTCAGCTACCCGCATGGTGCCTGCGTGCGCTCGCCGCTCCAACATGTCGCCGTCGACGAGCAACACGAGCACGTCCTCGGCACCGCAGAATCGCAGCGCGTTCCTCGCGACCGCCTCGAGCACCGGCTGGTCCGTCGTCGGCGAGGTCGAGATCGTGTAGAGAATGTCCGCGGTGGCTCGTTGTCGCTCGAGCGCCTCCTTCGTTTCGTTGAAGAGGCGGACGTTCTCGATGGCGATGGCGGCCTGATCGGCGAAGGTCGCAACCAACGCGCGCTGCCGCTCGGTGAACGGGACGGCTTCCGCATGGGCTACGACGAGCGCTCCGAGCGCCTGGCCGTCGTGTTGGATCGGTACTGCGAACCTCGTGAGCGTGCCGCTCTGCGGAAGGGAGGGATCCATCCGGATGTCCTCCGCGTAATGCGGGCGAAGCGTGCGGACGGCGCGCGCAGAGAGCGTGGGCCCGCTGACGGGGATGCGGTGTCCGATCTGGAGTCGATGGGTAAGCGGGGATCCGTGGAGCGCGACGGCGACGAGATCCGGTCCTTCGAGCCTGCTGATGACCGCGGTATCGGCGTTGGCGAGGCTCGCGGCGCGCTCGGCGATCGTCTGCAGCACGGTCGGGAGGTCGAAGGTCGAGCGGCTGATCGTGGCGAGGACCTCGCTCACCGCGGTCTGCTGCTCGAGGGCCTCCTTCGTCTCCTCTTGAGCGGCGCTCAGCTTGCGCTGCAGCTCTTCCACGAGCGACCGGGGGTCTGGGATCCGTTGGGTCGTGAGGATGACGTCACGGGGCCGCGGCATTACGGCGAAGCGTACCGCGCAGCGATAATGGCTCGCCCGTGAGACCGATCGACCGCATCCGCGCAGATCCCACGAAAGTTCGGCGCGAGCTGGAGCTGCGTGGGTCCGAGGCGCCGCTCGATCGGATCATCGAGCAAGATGAGCGCTCGCGTCAGCTTGCCGCCGAGCGCGACGGTCTTCGGGCGGAGCGGAACAAGGCGAGCAGGGGCGGCCCGCCGAGCGAGGAGATCCGCGCGCACATGCGCGAGGTGGGGGAGCGGGTAAAGGACATCGAGACCGAGCTCGCGGCGATCGATCAGGAGCTCGCGGAGAGCCTTGGATGGATCCCGAACGAGATCGATCCCGATGTCCCGCCCGGCAGGAGCGAGGCCGACAACGTGGTGGTCCGCGAAGATACTCCGACGCTGCTGTCCTTCGACGGTCTGCCGCATTGGGACGTGGGAGAGCGGCTCGGGATCCTGGACATCCCCCGCGGGACGAAGCTGTCCGGCTCGCGCTTCTACCTGTTCCGCGGTGCTGGCGCCGCGCTCCAGCGGGCGCTGATCACCTGGATGCTCGACCTCCACGTCCGTGACGGGTTCACCGAGATCTACCCGCCGCCGGTCACCCGCCGCGAGACGCTCGTGGCGAGCGCCCACCTGCCGCATTTCGACGAGAACCTCTACCGTGACGAGGACGACGACGTGTGGCTCATCCCGACGGCCGAGCCGCAGCTTGTTTCGCTTCACCGCGACGAGACGGTACCGTTCGAACGCCTGCCGCTGCGCTACGTCGCTTACACGCCGTGCTTCCGGCGCGAGCACATGAGCGCGGGCCGCGACGTGCGCGGCATCAAGCGTGTGCACTGGTTCGACAAGGTCGAAATGGTCGTGCTGTGCGCTCCGGAGGATTCGCGCAAGCAGCTGGAGATGCTCACGGCGCGGGCGACCATGGTCCTGGACCAGCTCAGGCTGCCGGTGCAGGTGACCGAGCGCTGCTCCGGCGATCTCGGCTTCGTCGCGAAGAAGGGCTTCGACGTGCAAGCCTGGGGGCCGGTCATGAAGGAGTGGCTCGAGGTCTCATCATGCAGTGATGGCGGGCCGCTCCAGGCGGAGCGGGCGAACATCCGGTTCAAGCGGGACCCAAGAGCGCTGCCCGAGCGCCCGCACATCCTGAACGCATCGGGCGTCGCGCTATCTCGCTTGATGATCGCGATCATGGAGAACTACCAGCAGCAGGACGGCTCACTCGTCATCCCGGGGGTCCTCCGGGACTACATGGGCGGGCGCGAGCGGATCGCGCTGGGAGAGTTCTCCCTCTAGCCGATCCCTGCGCCCCCTCGCTGACTCCGACGCGGCCGCCGTATTGTTCACCGCGGCGTCCAGGCCAGACACGCGCGTCTCGAGAGGAGCTGACATGCCACCGGGCCCAGATCGAGCGGCGTCCGTCACGAACGGCGTGCAACCGACCCGGCGGCCACCGCCAGGCAGCGCCGTGGTGAGGAAGGCCGCTGCGACGAAGACCGCGTCGTCCGTGAAACATGGCCCGCGCAAGGATCTCGGCGCTTCCGTCGAGGAGTACTTCGCCCGTCAGCCGCCGGACAAGCGCGCGTTGCTCGAAAAGCTCCGCGCTGTCGTGATGCGGGCCGTTCCCGATGCCACGGCGTCGATCAAGTGGGGCGTGCCGGTATACGAGAAGAATGGAAAG
>JACDAF010000071.1 GCA_013695575.1 Chloroflexota bacterium
CCCTTCTCGGCGCTCCAGTGGCTCGAGATGAGCATGATCGACGTGTCCGGCAGGAAGTACTGCCCATCGCGGTTGGCTTTCTGCCCGTGGAACGGATAGCGGCCGGGAAAGCGGATGGTCTCCTTCACCGCGCGCGTGGCCGGGTCGTAGATCACCATCCGGTCCGAGGGCTTCTCGAGGAATCCCGAGGACGACGACCACAGCTCGCTGAAATCGGGCGTGAAGTAGACGTCATGGACGTCCGCCACATTCACCATCGTGACGCTGTTCGTCTCGAGGTCGTACATGCGGAGATGATTCGCAGCCATCGAATTCGTCAGCGTGAACCACAGCTGAGTGGGCTTCGAAGGGTCCATCACCGTGACATGCTGGGGCACACCGACGTTGAGCGGCGTCATGCGCCAGGTGCCCACCTCGATCCTGCCGATGAAGTGGTCGCGCTCGTGCGCGGTGAAAAGCGACCGCGAGTCGGGGCTCCAGGTGATGCCGTGCGGCGTCTTTCCCACAGGGAACCGCGCGATCTCCTTCATCTCGATCGGATCGATGACGGACACCTGGTTGCTCGATCGCTGCGCGACCGCGACGTACTTCCCGTCGGGCGAGACGGAGACGTTGTGCGGCCAGCCGCCCTGCGGGATCCTCTTCACGACCTCGAAACCGGTCGTGGCGCTGCCCTCGAGGACCCACACCTCACCGGTACCGCCTGAGTACGGGCCCTCCGAAGCGACGAAGACGCGGAGCTTGCTTGGCCCGGACGGTGTCGGGACCGGAGTGGGCACCGGGGTAGTGACCGGGGTCGGCTCGGGTGACGGTATCGCGGTCTGCTCCACCGCCGCCACGACGACGCGCGGCGCCTCCGCGGGCGTGATCGGCTCCGGCTCGAGGGGCCGCGAAAGGGTGCCGCTGCCACATGCGGACACGATGAGCGCGAGCAGACACAAGATCGCCGCCAGTGCCCTCATCCCGATGGCAGTATGCCGAAGTTGCGGCTCAGCCGGGAGAGCGAACCGGTGGCAAAGCCGGGGCCGGAGTGCGC
Organism: Chloroflexota bacterium; assembly: GCA_013695575.1. Classification (GTDB taxonomy): domain Bacteria; phylum Chloroflexota; class Limnocylindria; order P2-11E; family P2-11E; genus JACDAF01. The sequence continues at coordinate 1,037 of JACDAF010000071.1, forward strand.
CAGCCGGGCCCGTGTCAAGGACCGACAACGTGAGCCGTCGAGCTGGCGATCTCATGGACGGAGGTAGCCGACGACCGCCGCCTCGACGTTGCCGGGTGCGGGCCGGATGCGGAAGGCGACCACCGCCTCCTGCGTCCCGCCGCCCGACAGGATGCGCACGGTGACCTCGGCGACCTCCTCGCGTTGGCCGTCTCGCACCGTGAAGCGGATGACGACATCCTCGGCGGCCTCCATGCCGGTGTTTTCGATGTCCACGGGCAGGTAGTACGTCCCCGACTCCTGGCGCACCTCGGCGAAAAGCGGAGTCGCCACGATCGACGCGGGCAGCTGAGCCTGCAGGTACGGAAGACCCGCCAGCGCGAGGAGGCCGCCGACGATCACGACGCTCGCTGCGAGCGTCGCCCATTCCGCGGCCGTGCGGCCCTGGCGCTGGCGTCGCTTCGTGCTCATATGAGTGCCCGGCTCGCGGCGCCGCCGATCGTCGCCGGGAACCCGAGCACGATCGTCTCTGTCACCATCTCGTGGACCGGGTCCGCGGCCCCGAGCTGGTCGAAGAGGACCAGCGCGACGAACGCGATGGCGAGCGATACGACGTACGACAGCGCCGTCTCGCCGATGGGGTCTTGGAAGGGGCCTTGCTGGGCGCGGCGCTGCTCGTACCTCCCGAATCGGCTCTCGAAGACGATCGCGTAGCCCACCACCAGCGAGAGCGCGATCAGAGCCGCCAGGTGCGCAAGGCTCAGCTCGGCCGCGAGCATGGGAATCTCCTCCGTCGGCGCGATGCTGAACGAAAGAAAGACCGCACCGACCGCGGTGGCGCCCAGATCGAAGACCGACTCACGCCAGGGACTACGCCCGGGTCCGGCGGAATCAGTTCCCTCAGCCGGGCGCAAGATGGCGTTCGCGAACGATGCGCCGATGCTGAGCGGTATCGTCTGGACCACGATGAGGCCGACGCTCGCGTGGAGCGGATGCCCAGGCCCGATGCGATCAAGCACGAGGAGCACGATCGTGGCCGCGGCGGCGCCCACGGCGACCGCCTCGAGCGCCTGCTCGAGATCGGAGACGAGCGTCCGGTCCTTGTCCTTGAAGCCCGACACGTGGACAAGCGCAAGGTTCGCGGCAAAGCCGAAGGCGAGGAGCCCTGCGAGCTTCAAGGGCTCGAGGTGCGTGCCGACCCACCACATCTCCATGGTCATGACCAGCGGGATGCCGAAGATGAAGGCGCCCGCGAGCGCGCGCGTGTAGCCGTCGAGCTCCGCGCGCCAGCCGCCGCTCATGTCAGGCGAACGGTCGGAGCTCGGGCGGCCCGCTACACACGACGGCGCCTCCGCTGGCTCACCCGGAGGCGAACGAGCGAGCGCTCAAGTGACACGCGCGCGCGGGCCTCCTCGGCCGGCGAGGACGCCGTCGCGAGCTGCTGTTGCGCCGCGTCGCGCGCGGCCTGCGCGCGGGCCTCATCGATCTCGTCGGCGGGCTCGGCAGCGTCGGTCAGAACGGTGACACGGTCCCCGCGGACGTCCATGAACCCTCCGAAGACCGCGAGCACCTCCTCGGCGCCACCCCGCTTCACGCGGAACTCGCCGGGGCCGAGCGTCGTGAGCAGCGGCGCGTGGTGCGGGAGGATGCCGAGATACCCCTCGCTGCCGGGAGCGATCACCATATCGACCTCGTCGTCGTAGACCTGACGCTCCGGCGTGAGGATCTCGAGCCGCAGGGGCATTGCCTACTGCGTCCCCGCGCAGCAGGGCGCGGCAGGACCGCTGGACCTTGCGACGCGGAGGACGTCCACCTACTCGCTCTCCTTGCTCAAGCGCTCGCCCTTCTCCCGGGCGTCCTCGATCGTGCCGACATTGAAGAAAGCCTGCTCGGGGAGGTCGTCGTGCTTGCCCTCGAGCACCTCTTTGAAGCTGCGCACCGTGTCGGCGACCTTCACGTAGACGCCCTCGAGGCCGGTGAACTGCTTCGCCACGAAGAGCGGCTGTGCGAGGAACCGCTGGATCTTGCGGGCACGGGCGACGAGCAGCTTGTCGTCGTCCGAGAGCTCGTCGACCCCGAGGATCGCGATGATGTCCTGAAGGTCCTTGTAGCGCTGGAGCACGCGCTGGACCTCGCGGGCCGTGTCGTAGTGATCCTCCCCGACGATGAGCGGGTCGAGCGCGCGGCTCGTCGACGTGAGCGGGTCGACCGCGGGGTAGAGCGACAGCTCGGTGAGGTACCGCTCGAGCCTGATCGAGGCGTCGAGGTGCGCGAACGTCGTCGCCGGCGCGGGATCCGTGTAGTCATCCGCGGGGACGAACACGGCCTGCAGCGAGGTGATCGACCCCTTCTTCGTGGAGGTGATGCGCTCCTGCAGCTCACCCATCTCGGTACCGAGCGTGGGCTGGTAGCCGACGGCGCTCGGCATGCGGCCGAGCAGGGCCGACACCTCGGAGCCGGCCTGTGTGAAGCGGAAGATGTTGTCGATGAAGATGAGGAGGTCACGACCCTCCTCGTCGCGGAAGTACTCGGCGATCGTGAGGCCGGTGAGCGCCACTCGAAGGCGCGCACCCGGCGGCTCGTTCATCTGACCGAAGACCATGGCCATCTTGTCGATGACTCCGGATTCGCGCATCTCACCGAGGAGCTGCGTGCCCTCTCGGGACCGCTCGCCGACGCCGCAGAAGATGGAGTAGCCGCCGTGCTCCGCGGCGACGTTTCGGATGAGCTCCTGGATGACGACGGTCTTCCCCGTCCCGGCGCCGCCGAACACGGCCGACTTGCCACCCTTGAGGAACGGGCAGATGAGGTCGACGACCTTCATACCTGTCTCGAAGATCTCGGCCTGGGTGGACTGATCCGCGAACGACGGAGGTGCGCGATGGATCGGATCCCGGCGGACACCCTCGATCGGATCCTTGCCGTCGATCGGCTCCCCGACGACGTTGAACACGCGGCCAAGCGTCGACGCGCCGACGGGCACGGTGATCGGCCCGCCCGTGTTGACCGCCTTCATGCCGCGGCGAAGGCCGTCGGTGGTGGACATTGCGACCGCGCGCACCCAGTTGTTGCCGAGGTGCTGCTGGACCTCGGCGACCACGAGATCGCCATCGTCCCGCTGGACCGTGAGGGCGTGATAGATCTTGGGCAGCTGGCCCTCCTCGAACTGGACATCGAGGACCGGCCCGATGATCTGGACGACCTCGCCGCTCCCGCCTTCCGACGCTCCGTCCGTTGTGGAGCTGCGTGCTTCGACAGCCATTCGCTATCCCTTCAGGGCTTCGGCGCCCGAGGCGATTTCCAGCATTTCTCTCGTGATCCGACCTTGACGCGCCTTGTTCGCGGCGAGCGCGAGCTCGCTGATGAGATCGCCCGCGGCGTCGGTCGCGTTGCGCATGGCGACCATCTGCGCCGAGAACTGCGAGGCTTTGGACTCCAGGATCGCCTGGTACACGGCGACCTCGACGAACCGCGGCAGGATCAGGTTGAGGACCGTCTCAGGGTCCGGCTCGAAGATGTACTGGAGCGGTGGCAGGTCGTCGATGTCCTCCTCCTCCGGGACGAGCGGCAGGAGCCGGCGGATCGTCGGCTCCTGGCGGAGCGTGTTGATGAAGCGGGTGAACGCGAGGTGGACCTCATCGACCTCACCTTTGAGGAACTCCTCGACGGCGACGCGCGCGATGACGTTCGTATCGGCCGTAGTGGGCCGGTCGGGGATACCCGGGAACTCAGCGGTCAGCGGTGCGCGCAGGCGGCGCAATGAGCCGATGCCCTTGCGACCCGCCGCGACGTAGGAGACCGCAGGCTGCTCCTGTGCCCAACGCAAGGTCGATCGAAGCAAGTTCACGTTCATCGGACCGACCAGGCCACGGTCCGTGGTGACGAGGATGACCGACGCCTTCCGGATCGGGTCGCGCCGCCGCAGCAGCGGGCTCAGCTCGGGATCGGCGTACGGCGCGAGCTCGTTCAGCACCTGCCGCAGCTTCTCCTCGAACGGCCGTGAGGCGAGGACGGCCTCCTGCGCGCGGCGCATCTTCGACGCCGCCACGAGCTGCATCGCGCGCGTCAGCTGCTGGATGT
>JACDAF010000044.1 GCA_013695575.1 Chloroflexota bacterium
CGAAGAACGCCCCCACGGCCACGAACAGCCCGAGCGCAGCCGCGACCGCGAGCGTGCCGAGCCAGCCTCGCCCGGCGGGACGGTCGAGCCGGCGCGCCAGGCGCGACTGCGTGAACGGCGTCTCACGCACGCTCTGGCTCTCAATGGCACGCCCAAGCGCGCGACCGAGGTTCTCGTCGTTCGGTCTCTGATCGCTCATCGCATCGCTCCCCGCGCGAGGTGTCCCGCGAGCTGCAGTCGCCGCAGATGCGCGAGTCCCTGGTGGATCGTCGCGCCGACCGTCCCGGTCTTCACCGCGAAGGCTGCGGCGATCTCTTCATACGAGAGGCCGTAGAAGAAGCGCGCGACGACCATGCCGCGCTGGCGCTCGGGCAGCTCCCGCAGCGCGGCGAGTAGGTCCGCGCGGTCGCTGATCGCGTCAAATTCCCCCTCCGCTGTTCCGGGCCTGCGGCCGACGGACTGCCAGCGCTCCCGCTCCCGGCGCAGACGGCGGCGGTCTCGGAACAGCTCGCGCGTCCCGACCACCAGGAGCCAGGCTCCCGGCCGCTCGATCCCCGCCAGCCCGTGCGTATGGGCTTTCACGAAGGCCTCCTGTGCCGCGTCCTCGGCGGCGGCGCCCTCGCCGCCCATCGCCGTGAGCGCCCGAAGCAGACGCGGGTACTCGAGCTCGTACAGCTGACGCCAGTCGATGCTCACGGTCCTTGTCTAACGAGTCCCCAGCGGCCGCGTTCCTTTAGCCTTGCCGGACCGAATTGACGCATCCGGCCGCGGACGTGACACTTGCCGCGCCACACCGGCCGGGCGGTCCGGAGCGGCGAACTTTACGGAGGTGGCGATTGGCGCAGGCAAACGTCGGCGAACGCCTCAAGAAGATCGTCGTCGAGCAGCTCGGCGTCGACGAGGCGGACGTGAAGCCCGAGGCGTCGTTCGTCGACGACCTGAACGCGGACTCCCTCGACCTCGTCGAATTGATCATGAGCCTTGAGGAGGAGTTCGGGATGGAGATCTCGGACGAAGAGGCCGAGAAGATCAAGTCGGTGGGCGACGCGCAGGAGTACATCGAAGAGCACGTGTCCTAGCGAACCGCTCGCGACCACACGTCGTCATCGTCGTCATAAGGGGAGGCAGGGGCCGCAAGGCCCCTGCCTCTTCGTTCGTCGAGGAGGGAATGGACGATCCGCAGGAGATCGGCGGTCACCGGTTCAGGGACGGGACGCTGCTGGCAGCCGCGCTCACGCACAGCTCCTTCTACAACGAGGAGCCGGGTTCGCGGACTCTGGACCACCCCGAGCGCCTGGAGTTCCTCGGTGATGCCGTTGTGGGGCTCGTGATCGGCGAAGAGCTCTACCGGCGGATGCCGGACGCGCGCGAAGGCGACCTCACCGAGCGCCGCGCGTCGCTCGTAAGCCGCTCAGCTCTCGCGGAGGTCGGCGCGCGTCTCGGAATCCTGCGCCGGGCGCGTCTCGGCCGCAGCCTGCAGGGCATCGGGGACGCGTTCGGGCTGTCCGGCCTCATGTATGAGTCGGTCGTCGGCGCGGTCTACCTCGATGGCGGGCTCGAGGCCACGCGCGCGTTCGTGCTCCGTACGATGGGCGATGCCATCGACGCGTCGATCGCCGCGCCCGCGCCCGCGCTCGATCGCCGTGCGCCGCAGCGCTCGCCCAAGACCGTGCTGCAGGAGCTTGCGCAAAGGACGGCGGGGGGCGTCCCGCTGTACCGGACGCTCGAGGTGAGCGGTCCGGACCATCGGCGTCAGTACACCGTCGAGGTCGAGCTCGGCGGTCGCACCGCGCAGGGGAGCGGCATGTCCACGCGTGACGCGCAGGAGAAGGCGGCGGCGAGCCTGCTCGATGAGCTCGAGCGATGAGCGACGAGCTGAAGGTGCTCGAAGGTGGCGTGAGCGCGCCGAATGCCGTGCTCAGGTCGATCACGATCACGGGGTTCAAGAGCGTGCTGGCAAAGACCACACTCGAGTTCGCCCCGGGGATCACCGCGATCATCGGGCCAAACGGCTCGGGCAAGAGCAACGTCGCCGACGGGATCCGCTGGGCGCTCGGGGAGAACAACGCCCGCACCGTCCGCGCGAGGCGCAACGACGAGCTGATATTCGCGGGATCCGAAACCCGACGGGGCGTCGGGATGGCCGAAGTCACCCTCCAGCTCGACAACTCGTCGCGGCGTCTGCCGATCGACTTCGCTGAGCTCGAGGTCGGACGACGTCTGTTCAAGAGTGGCGAGGCCGAGTACCTCGTGAACCGCGCGCGCGTGCGGCTGCGCGATCTCCAGGATCTGCTCGCCGGCGCCAATCTCGCGGACAACCCGTTCGTCGTCATCGGACAGGGTCTCGTGGATCAGGTCCTGGCGCTGCGTCCGGCGGATCGGCGAACGGTCATCGAGGAGGCGGCAGGGACCCGGCGGCTGCACCTCCGGCGCGAGGACGCACTGACCCGGCTCAAGAGTGCCGAGGTCGAGCTCGTGCGCGTCATCGACATCCTGCGCGAGATCGGCCCGCGCGTCGCGCTCCTCGAGGATCAGGCGCGCAAGTGGACCGAGTACGAGATGGTGCGCAACGAGCTGCGCCGCCGTGCGCTCCGGTGGTATCGCTCGTCATTCGGCGATGCGGCCACCGCGCGCGCCGATCTCGCGGCCCGTCTCGTGTCCGTCGAGCGGGAGATCGAACGGCTGGCCGACTACGTCGCGGAGAGCGAAGGCGTCACGGCGGTGAGCGACGAGGAGCTGCGGCTCGCGCGGGAGGAAGAGGAGCGGCGCCGCATCGGCGCCGCCGACGCGGTCGCCGCGGAGTCGGGTCTGCGCGAGCGGATCGCCGCGCTGCAGGCCGCGGC
>JACDAF010000105.1 GCA_013695575.1 Chloroflexota bacterium
GGCCAGGAGCGCGAGGCCGGTCGCGCTGACCGCGACGTTCACCATGAGCAGCAGCGCGCCCTGCACGCCCTGCTGGTTCAGCGAGAACACGCCGACCGTCGCGAGCCCGACGTGCGTAAGCGCGGCGAAGGCCAGGAACCGCCGGAGGTTCGGCTGGGCGAGCGCCACGAGCCCGCCGTAGAGGATCGAGGCGACCCCCAGCGCGGCGATCGCCCAGCCCCACTCGCGCGCGGCGTCCGGAGCGAGCGGGATCGCGAAGCGCAGGAACCCGTAGATGCCGAGCTTCAGGCCGACCAGGAAGATCGCGACACCGGCCGGGCCCTCGAGCAGCGCGCCGGGGAGCCAGCTGTGGAACGGGAAGAGCGGCGACTTCACCGCGAACGAGAAGGCGAAGGCGAGGAAGACGATCGCCTGGAGGCCGGGAGGGACCGGGACAGCGAGCAGGGCCGGAAGGTCGAAGGTGTAGCCGCCCGGCCCGGCGGCAGCCGCTGCGCGCGCGTTGATGCCGAGCAGCGCGATCGCCACGAGCATCGGCGCCGAGCCAACGAGCATGTACATCGCGTACTTCGCCGCGGCGGCCTGCCGCTCCGGCCCGACCCCCCAGACGCGGATGAGGGCGTAGGTCGGCACGAGCATCGCCTCCCAGAAGAGGAAGAACAGGAGGAGGTCGAGCGAGACGAAGATCCCCATCGTCGCGGCCTCGAGCAGGAGCAGCGAGGCGAGGAAGCCGCGCAGGTGGAAACGCACCGAGCGCCACGACGAGACGAGCGCGAGGAGTGCGGTGAGCGCGGTGAGCGGGACGAACAGCACGGAGAGGCCGTCGACCCCGACGTGGTAGACCGCGCCGACCGTGGGGATCCATTCGACGCGCTCGGCGAGCTGGGCCTGCGCGAGCGCCGGGCGGAAGGCAAGCAGGACCCCGACGGCGATGGCGAGCTCGGCCACCATGGCCGCCAGCGCGATCCGCGAGGCGGCGCGGTCCGTCGGGGCGACCTGGAGCGCGAGCGCTGCCGCCGCCGGCAGCAGCACGAGCAGGGTGAGCACCGGGAAGGGGGCGGTCGTCTCGATCGCGCTCACGGCCGGACCTCGAACCGGAGGAGCTCGGGCGCGTCCGCGAACCGGTGGACGCCCGGCGCGTCGGCGGCGCCGGTGCCGCGGAACGAGCCCCGCTCGACGCGCTCCTCGATCGCGCGCAGCGATCCGTTCATGGCGTGGAGGAAGGGCGTCGTGAAGAGCCCGACCCAGAAGATGAAGACGCCGAGCGTGGCCGCGATGAGGAGCTCGCGCGGCCGCAGGTCCGGCATCGTCGCGGCCGACGGCGCGAGCGCGTCACCGAGGAAGGCCCGCTGGAAGTAGCGGATCAGGTACGCCGCGGTGAGGAACACGCCCAGGCCCGACATGAGCGCCATCGCCCAGTGCGCCTGGTAAGCCCCGAGCATGATGAGGTGCTCGCCGTTGAATCCGTTCGTGCCGGGCAGGCCGATGCCGGCGAGGGCGATGACGAGGAACGTGGTCGTGAGCAGCGGCACGGTCGGTGCCAGGCCGCCGAGCACGCGCAGCTCGGGCGCGCCGATGCGCGCGGCGATGAAGCCCGCGACGAAGAATAGTCCCGCGCCGGTGACGCCGAGATTGATCATCTGGAGCAGGCCGCCCTGCAGGCCGTGGAAGTTCAGGGAGAAGATGCCGATGATCACCGCGCCCATGTGGCTGAGGCTGCCGAACGCGAGCACCCGCCGCAGGTTCGACTGGACGAGCGCGATGAGCGACCCGTAGAGGATCCCCGCGGCGCCGAAGGCGGCCATCAGCCAGTACCACTCGCGGGACGCCTCGGGGAGCAGCGGGATAATGAACCGGATGAAGCCGTAGGTGCCGAGCTTCACGCCGATCAGAAAGACGCTCATGCCGACGATCGGTCCCTGCTCGAGCACCTTCGGCAGCCAGGTGTGGAACGGGAACACGGGCGCCTTGATCGCGAAGCCGAAGAACAGCAGGAAGAAGATGAACGTCTGGAGCTCGCGCGGGACGGGCGTCCGCAGCAGCTCGACGAGATCGAAGGACCAGGCGCCGCCCGGCCCGAGGTCGGCATGGTTCCGGGCGAGCAGCACCATCCCGACCAGCATCAGCGCGGCGCCCACGAGCATCGCGCGCACGTAATCGCGCGCGGCCTCCTGCCGGCCCGGCCCGGTGCCCCAGCGCGTGATGAGCGCGTAGCTCGGCACGAGCTCGGCCACGAAGAAGATCCAGAAGAGCAGCAGATCGAGCGACACGAAGGCGCCGATGAGCGTCGCCTCGAGGATCAGCGTCGCCGCGAGGTAGTGGCGCGCCTGCGCGCGCACGGAGTACTCGGCGTACGCCACGACGAGGAGCGTCAGCAGCGCGGTGACCGGGACGAACAGCACGCTGACGCCGTCCACCCCGAGGTGGTAGCTCGCGCCGATGAAGGGCAGCGACGGTCCGCGCTCGACGAACTGGACGTCCGCCACCTCGGGAATGAAGCGCACCGCGAGCAGAGCGCTCAGCGCGAGCTCGAGCCCCGCTCCGGCGAGGGCGATGCCGAGCGCGGTCCGCTCGTCCCGGAGCACCCGCAGCGCGGCGGCCGCCAGGAGCGGCAGCAGGATGAGCAAGCTCAGGATCGGGAAGCCGATCAGCTCCGCGGCACTGATCTCGCGCAGGGTCATGCGTCGCGACCCGCGTCGCTCACGGGGAGGCCAGGAGGAGCGCGCCGATGGAAGCGAGGAACAGCGAAACGAAGATGAGACCGGCGAAGACCAGCGGCCGGCCGAGCACCTCCTCCGTCGTGAGGAGCACCCGCGCGGCGGCGGCGCTCGCTCGCGGCATGCCGACGTGCACGCCGCGCTGGAAGAGGGCCTGCTCCAGGCTCGCGGAGAGCCGCGCGAGGCGCTCGGTGAGCACCGGGATGAGCCCGCCCACGCGGTCGATCCCCTCCTTCTCCAGGACCCCGGAGAGCCGCGCGAGGCGCTCGGTGAGCGCCGGGATGAGCCCGCTCGTGCGGTCAATGACCTCGTGCTCGGACCATTGCGAGAGCCCCGCGCCGCGATCGGTCGTGG
>JACDAF010000132.1 GCA_013695575.1 Chloroflexota bacterium
CCGGTCGCGGCTCGCTCTCGGGGCTCCTGCCGTACGGCGACGCGAACGCGATCGTCGTCGACATGGCGCGCGAGGTGCTGCCGATCGTGCGGGAGACCCCGGTGCTCGCCGGCGTCTGCGGCACCGATCCGTTCCGGCTGATGGACGTCTTTCTCGACGAGCTCGCGCGGATCGGCTTCAGCGGCGTCCAGAACTTCCCCACCGTCGGGCTCTTCGACGGCACGATCCGCCAGAACCTGGAGGAAACGGGGATGGGGTACGGGCTCGAGGTCGACATGATCCGCCTCGCACACGAGAAAGACCTCCTCACCGCCCCGTACGTCTTCACGGTCGACGAGGCCGTCGCGATGGCAGACGCGGGCGCGGACGTGCTAGTCCCCCACATGGGGCTCACTACCGGCGGCTCGATCGGTGCCGAGACTGCGAAGACGCTCGACGACTGCATCCCGCTCATCCAGGCGATGCACGACGCCGCGCGAGAGGTGTCGCCGGAGATCATCGTGCTCTGCCACGGCGGCCCGATCGCAGAGCCGGACGACGCTGCCTACGTGATCGCGCGCACGGAGGGGATCGTCGGCTTCTTCGGCGCCTCGTCGATGGAGCGCCTCCCGACCGAGACCGCGATGACCGAGAACGTGCGCCGCTTCAAGTCTATTTCCGTGTAGGGGCGAGATACATTTCGCCCTCCGCCAGCCAAAGGAGAGCGCCATGGCCAGCCGTTTCGTGATGAAGGACGAGGTCGAGACCACGAGCTTCGACTGGGGGAGTGCCGGCATGCGCGGCGCACCCACGAACACGGGGTGCGAGAGCTACGTGGTGATGGACGTCGAGCTCGCGCCGGGCTTCGCCCACGCGTTCCACAAGCACCCGGAGCAGGACGAGATGATCATCGTCAAGGAGGGCCGCATCGTGCAGTGGCTCGACGACGACAAGACGGAGCTGGGTCCGGGCGACTCGGTGCACATCGACCGCGACGTCGTCCACGGGTCGTACAACGACTCTGACGAGCCTGCCCACCTCCAGGTCGTGCTCGCCCCGGCGTACGGCGAGGGCGGCTACACGGCGGTCGACGTCTCGGGCGAGGAGCCCTGGGCGTCGAAGCGCTGAGCCGATGGCTGTCCTGAACACACAGGTGTGGGGTGAGCCGGGGGCGAGCCCGGTCGTTTGTCTCCATGGCGTCACCGGTCACTCGAGGCGGTTCCGGCGGCTGGCCGAGCGATTGCCCGGCCACCGGGTGATCGCAGTCGACCTCCGCGAGACTGCCGACAGCCTCGACGTGGGCGCGGCGACCTGGGTCGGCCACAGCTTCGGCGGCCGGCTCGTCGCCCACCTCGCCGAGCGCAACCCGGACCGTGTCGAGCGGGCGATCCTGCTAGACCCGGCGATGCATATCGACCCCGCGGTTGCGAGCGAGCGCGCCGCGGGTCTACGCAACGACGTGTCGTTCGCCTCGCCCGATGAGGCAATCGACGCCCGTCTCGCGGACGGGAGCCTCGTCTCGACACCGCGGGAGATGCTCGAGGAGGAGGCCGAGGCGCACCTCGAGCGGGGCGACGATGGCCGGTATCGCTGGCGGTACTCGCCAACGGCGGTGATCGTCGCGTGGAGCGAGATGGCGATGCCCGCGCCGCCCTGGCCCGCGTGCGAGACCCTCGTCGTCGTCGGCGCCCAGTCGTGGATCCCGCTCGCCGTCCCGCGCCTGCCGCACCTTCGCTCGCTGCCCGTGCCCGGGGGCCACAGCGTCCTCTGGGACGACTTCGAGCTCGTCGCGGACGAGGTCGTGGAGTTCTTGCGCTAGACGTGCCGGCGAACGTCAGGTGTCCGACTGAAGTCGGACACCGGTGTCGGCCGCGACGAGCCTGTCGTACGCGGGCAGGGTGAGGAACTCGACGTAGTCGTCCTCGGTCGCAATCTGCTCGAAGAGCTTTCCCGCCTCGCCGAAGCCGTCGCCGAGCCGCTCGAGCTCCTCGTCGGTGACGCGCCGCACATCCGCTTCGCTCACCCGGTCGTGGTGGAGCCACTGCCAGATCTGCGAGCGTGAGATCTCGGCGGTGGCGGCATCCTCCATCAGGTTGTCGATCGCGACCGCCCCCGAGCCGTTCAGCCAGGCAGCGAGGTACTGGATCCCGACCGAGACGTTCGAGCGCAGTCCCTCCGCTGTGACCTGCCCGGGTGTCGAGGCGACGTCCAGCAGGTCGGCGGCGCCGACGGCGACGTCGCCTCGCTGGCGCTCGATCTGGTTCGGCCGCTCGCCGAGCACGCGGTCGAAGCACTCGAGCGCCACCGGGACGAGGTCGGGGTGGGCGACCCAGGTGCCGTCGAAGCCCTGCGACGCCTCGCGCTCCTTGTCCTCGCGGACCTTGGCGAGCGCCGTCGCGTTCACGTCGGCGTCGCGGCGTGAGGGGATGAACGCCGCCATCCCGCCCATTGCGTGCGCGCCACGGCGGTGGCACGTCTTCACGAGGAGCTCGCAGTAGGAGCGCATGAACGGCACCGCCATCGTCACGGCCGAGCGATCGGGGAGGACGAACTCCGGCCGGTGGCCGAGCTTCTTGATGACGCTGAAGATGTAGTCCCAGCGACCGGCGTTGAGCCCCGCCGAGTGGTCGCGCAGCTCGTAGAGGATCTCGTCCATCTCGAACGCCGCGAGGATCGTCTCGACGAGAACGGTCGCCTTGATCGTCCCCAGCGGCACCCCGAGCCGAGCCTGCGCCCAGACGAAGACGTCGTTCCAGAGCCTCGCCTCGAGGTGCGACTCGAGCTTCGGCAGGTAGAGGTAGCGGCCGTTTCGCCCGTGGTTGCGGAGGAAGTAGAGGCCGAAGTCGAAGAGCGAGCCGGAGATCGGCTCGCCGTCGACCTCGAAGTGGCGCTCCTCCAGGTGCCAGCCCCGAGGCCGCACGAAGAGGACGGCCGGATTCGGGCCGAGGCTGTAGCGCTTCTCGCCGGTGGAGAGCTCGATCGTCCTCTCGAGCGCGTCGGTCAGGTTCCGCTGCCCGGCGATGCAGTTCTCCCAGGTCGGCGAGTTTGCGTCCTCGAAGTCGGCCATGTAGACGCGGGCGCCGGAGTTGAGCGCGTTGATCACCATCTTGCGGTCCGTCGGCCCGGTGATCTCGACCTTGCGCACCTCGAGGTCGCTCGGTACCGGTGTCACCCGCCAGTCCGACTCCCGGATGTGCTCCGTCGACGGGAGGAAGTCGAGCGTGGCTCCGCCGTCGAGGGCGGTCTGCCGCTCCCTCCGGGCCGCGAGCAGGGCGTCGCGCTTCGGGCCGAACTCCCGCTGGAGCGCGGCGATGAAGTCCAACGCCTCGTTGGTCAGGATCTCCCGCTGGCGTCCCTCGGCCGGCGCGCGCACTTCGATGCCCTTCATCCGCGCCCGTATCCTAGCCGCGCCGGACCGGAGCGCGCGTCCGGATCTTGGGCAGGTCGTCGCCGAAGTACCGCTGCACGGTCGGACCGGCGAGCGACGCGAGCTCGTCTGCCGTCGCCGAGGCGAAGGGCTCGAGCCGCAGGACGTAGCGCAGGAGCGCGAGCCCGAGCAGCTGGCTCGCCACCAGCCCGGCGCGTAGCGCCGGCCGGTCGACGCCGAGCGCGCCGGCGAGCTTTCCGAAGACCTCGCGACTCACGAACGAGCGCATGAGCTCTGCGGCCGTCTCATCCGCGACGACCGTGCGGAGCAGGCCTCGCAGCGGCGCACCTTCGGGCGAGTCCCAGATCGTGACGAAGAACCGCACCGTGCGTTCGCCGACGCCCGCGCGGCCCGGCGCCGCAAGCGCCTCGATGAGGCGCGCGGGGTCGTACGGAATGCGCATCGCCGCCAGGAACACGCCGTGCTTCGAGCCGAAGTAATGGCGTACGAGCGCCGGATCAACGCGCGCGTCAGCGGCGATGCCGCGGAGCGTCGCGCGATCGTATCCGGACCGTGCGAAGTGCTCGCGCGCTGCACCGAGGATCTGTTCCCGGCTGCCACTGCGGCCGGGACGACGGCCGACTGGCGGCATCTGGCTAGCCTAGGCGACCTCGCGGCGGATCGATGCGATCGCGCCACCCACCGTCAGCACACCGAAGAGCGCGATGACCCCGAGGTCGCGCAACACGAGGGGATCGTCGAGCGGATAGCCCTTCACCATCACGGCGCGCAGCGCCTCCGTCGCGTAGGTGAGCGGGAGGACCGCAGCGATCGGCCGCAGCAGGTCGGGCAGCTGGTCGACGGGCACCAGGAGTCCTCCGAGGAAGGCTTGAGGCACGACCACCAGTGGGATGAACTGGATCGCCTGCAGCTCGTTGCGCGCGAACGCCGAGACGAGCAGGCCCAGCGCGACCGAGACGATCACGAGCGCGGCCTCCACGACGAAGATAGCGACCAGGCTGCCACGGTACGAGACGCCGAGGACGAAGACGGTGAACGAGACGAGGATGGCGGCCTGCACGAGCGCGAAGAACGTGAAGCCGACGAGGTAGCCGAGGACGAGCTCGCCGCGCCGGAGCGGTGAGGCCATGAGCCGCTCGAGCGTGCCGCTGGACCGTTCGCGGAGGAACGACACCGTGGAGAGCAGAAAGATGAAGAAGAAGGCGAAGAAGGCGATGACCACGGGAGCGAGCGCGTCGAGGAGGGTGAAGTCCGCGCCGCCGTAGAGGTACTCGATCCGCGGCGACACTGCCGCGCTCGGACCCAGCTCGCGCAGGGCTCCCTGCAGCGATGCCGCGACGCCGCCCGTCCGGAGCGGATCGGAGCCCTCGAGGAGCACCGTCACGCCCCCGGGTCCGACAGTGAGGAGCGCGTCGGCGGTGCCGGCGCGCAGCGCCGCGAGGCCCTCCGCGTAGCTCGCTTCACGTGCCTCCACGCCCGCCGTGGCGTCGAGCATCGCGGCGACCCTCGCTGCCGCGACGCTCCGGTCGCTCGCGACGACGGCACGCGCGACCGTCTGCGCGCTCGTGCCCCAGAGTGCGCCGACCAGGGACATCACGATGATCGGCGCGACGACGAGGAGCCCGATCGAGCGGTGGTCGCGCCGGAACTGAGCGACGATGCGCCGCGCGACCGCCGCGACCCGACGCGCGCTCACGCGCTTGCCTCCGCCAGCCTGACGAACGCGCTCTCGAGGTCGCTCGCGCCGGCTCGCGCGGTGAGCTCCGCGGCGGTTCCCTCCGCGATGACGACGCCGGCGCGGATGAGCCCGAGCCGGTCGCAGCGCGCGGCCTCGTCCATGACGTGGCTGGAGACGAGGATCGTGACGCCACGGCCCGCGAGGGCGCGGAAGTGGTCCCAGAAGTCGCGCCGCAGCAGCGGATCGACGCCGACCGTCGGCTCGTCGAGGAGCAGGAGCCGCGGCTCGTGGAGGAGCGCCGCCGCGAGCGAGACGCGCGTCCGCATCCCTCCCGAGAGCGTGCTCACGATGGCGCGCCTGCGGTCCTCGAGGTCGACGGTCCCGAGCGCTTCGCTGATGGCGCGTTCCGTGTCGCGTCGGCCTTGGAGCGCGCAGAAGAAGCGCAGGTTCTCCTCGACGGTGAGCTCGCCGTAGAGCGCGGCCGCCTGGGTCATGTAGCCGATGAGCCCGGCCGCGACCGCCTGGCCGGGCGCCCGTCCGAACACCGAGACCTTCCCAGCCTCCGGGCGGACGAGACCGGCCAGCGCGCGGATGAAGGTCGTTTTGCCCGAGCCGTTCGGGCCGAGGAGACCGACGATCTCGCCCTCGCGGACCGTGAGGTCAAGGCCGCGGAGCGCCTCCACCGCACCGAAGCGCTTGCGCACGCCCTGCGCGAAGATCGCCAGCCCGTCCACGGCTGAATTCTACACGTGTGGAATTGTGTCCGTCAACGGCTCGCGCGCTCGTATCCTTCCCGCGTGCTCGGGGAGGTCGCCTTCGCGCTTCTCGGCACCCTTTTCCTGTTGACGGGTCTGAGGACCTTCCTCGCGTCGCTGTACCAGCTCCTGTTCGGCACCATCCCGAACAACACGATCGGCGCCATCGCCGTCGCCATATTCGCGGCGGCTGCGCTGGCGCCACTCGCCGCCCGCCTGTACGGGCCGCGGCGCGCCATCGGGTTCACGGCCTTGGCGCTTGGCGTGGCGACCGTCCTCGCGACGCTGTCGCGGTTCGCGTGGCTCGATCTGCTCTTCAGCGTTGTCGCGGTCGTGGCGGGGTCGTGGTGGCTCGCGCTGCTCCACGCGTCACGCCCCGGTGGACGGCCGTCCCCCCTCAGCGTCGCGGTGCCGCTCGCACTCGTGACCGACTTTGCGCTGCGGCACGCCTTCCGGACGGTCCCGATCGTGGACTTGCCGCTCGGCGTGGCCGTCCCGCTGGTGCTCGCAGTCGCGCTCGTGTTCCTCGCCGCGGGCCTCGCGACCATCGCGGATGAGCGCACCTGGACGGGTCCAGGCATCGCTGGCGCGCTCGCGCTGGTGGCCCTGCCGCCGCTCCTCATGGTGGGCGAGACCGGCGCGACGAACGCCGCGCAGGTCGCCCTTGCCGGGGGTCTCGGCTTCGGGCCCGAGCCGGCCCGCGCCACGCAGATCGGCGCCGTGGCGGTCGGCGCGGGACTCGGCGCCGGCGCGGTGCTCCTCTCCCGCGATATCCCACGCCGCCCGTTCGCGGCCGCCGCACTGCTCGGCGGGGCCGCGCTCATGTGGCTGCACGTGCCGATCCTGTCGGTCGCCGGGGGCGCGGCGTTCGCCTGCGGGCTCCTCATGGCGTCATCGGCCCTGCTGGCGCCGACCGTTCCCGCGCGCGGCGCGCTCGCGACGGCGATCCCGCTCGCCTTCGGGTGGATCCTCTTCGTCGCCATCGGGTTCGCGTACCACGCGCTCTACGCGACGCCGGCGCTGTGGGTCGCGACCGCCGGAGTGGCGCTCCTGCTCCTCGCCGCTCCCACGGCGCAGGGTCCGCGCATCGGCACCGGCGCCGCGGCGCTCGTCGCCGCCCTCGCCGTGGTCGTCCCGATCGTCGCCCTGCTGCCCTTCCGCCCGCCCGTGGAGGCCCCGGAGCAGGCATCCTTCCGCCTCATGACCTACAACGTGCATCAGGGCTTCGATGCGAGAGGGATACCCTCGCTCGATGCGCTCACGGAGACCATCGCGCGGGAGTCGCCCGACGTGCTCGTGCTGCAGGAGGTCGTGCGCGGGTGGGTGATCGACGAGCAGCACGACGTGTTGAGCGTGCTCGCGGAGCGGCTCGGCATGCAGTACGTCTGGCAGGGAAACATCGGAGATCTGTACGGGAACGCGATCCTGAGCCGGATGCCGATGACGGACGTCCGCCGCGCCTCGTACGCGAAGGAGCCGGCAGTTCGACACCAGCAGCGCGGAGCGCTCATGGCGCGCATCTCGGGCGTTCTCGTCATCGTCACGCATCTGGACGAGCACGCCGACGACGTCCGCCAGCGTCAGGTCCGCGAGCTGCTCGGCGCGTGGGATGCGGCGTCTCCCGCGGTCATCGCCGGCGATCTCAACGCATCGCCCGACTCGGTCGAGATGGACCTGCTCGCGCAGTCCGGCTTCAGCGACCTCGCCCTGCAGGCGGGCGCGAACGAGGCGACGTTCCCGTCGGGGAAGCCGGAGTTCCGCATCGACTACGTCTGGGGTATCGGCGTGTCCGGCTCGCAGGCGCATACCGTGGTCTCCACCGCGTCGGACCACCGCGCTGTCGTGGTGAACGTGACGAAGGTGAGCGGCCGCTAGATTGAGCAGCTTCGTCCACCTGCACACCCACAGCGAGTACAGCCTCCTCGACGGACTGTCGCGCCTGCGCGGCCTCGTCGGCCGTACGAAAGAGCTCGGGATGCCCGCGCTGGCCCTCACCGACCACGGAGCGCTCTACGGGGCGATCGACTTTTACCACGCCGCCAGGGCGGCGGGCATCAAGCCGATCGTCGGTGTCGAGACGTACATCGCCCGGAAGGACCGCTTCGATCGCGACTCGCGCTCTGAGGGCCACGGGCGGCCATTCCACCTCGTGCTCCTCGCGCGCAGCTTCACCGGCTACCAGAACCTCGTGCGACTCGTCACCGCCGCGCATCTCGAGGGCTACTACTACCGCCCGCGAATGGACAAGGCTCTCCTGCGCGAGCACTCCGAGGGCTTGATCGCGCTGTCGGCCTGCCTGCAGGGTGAGATCGCGCGCGCGATCCAGGACGATGGCATCGAGGCGGCCGTCGCCGTTGCGAACGAGCACCGCGAGATCTTCGGCGAAGGGAACTACTTCCTCGAGCTGATGGATCACGGCCTACCCGAGCAGCGCACGGTCATCGACGGCATCCGCGAGGTGTCGCGGCGGACCGCCATCCCCCTCGTCGTCACGAACGATTCGCACTACGTGGGCGCGGAGGATGCGGAGGCGCAGGACATCATGGTCTGCATCCAGTCGGGCAAGACGGTGGATCAGCCCGACCGCCTGAAGATGATCGATCACCCAGAGCTCTACCTGAAGTCGCCCGCGGAGATGGCGGCGATGTTCCCGCGCGACGGTGCCGCGCTCGAGCAGACGCTCGCGATCGCGGAGCGGTGCGACCTCGTGCTGCCGAGCGAGCTGCGGCTGCCGCACTTCGAGGTGCCAGGCGGGAGGACACCCGAGGAGCATCTCCGCGCGATGACCCTCGAGGGGGCGCGCACGAAGTACGGGCCGCTCACGCCCGCGCTGGCGGAGCGCATCGACCGGGAGCTCGCGGTCATCGCCAAGACTGGCTACTCGGCGTACATCCTCATCGTCCAGGACTTCATCCGGTTCGCGCAGGAGCGCGGCATCCTGACCGCGGTCCGCGGCTCCGCGGGCGGGAGCCTCGTGAACTACGCGATCGGGCTCACCGACATCGATCCCATCCGCTACGGGCTCATCTTCGACAGGTTCCTCAATCTCGAGCGGTACACGCAGCCCGACATCGACGTCGACTTCATGGACACGCGCCGCGACGAGGTGATCGCGTACGTCACGCGGAAGTACGGCGCCGACCGGGTGGCGCAGGTCGTCACGTTCAACACGATGCTCGCGCGCGCTGCCGTCCGCGACACGGCGCGCGTGCTGGGCATGCCGTACGCGGACGCGGATCGCGTCGCGAAGGTGATCCCCACCGGTCCCGGTGCGCCGCCTCTGGCGGAGTCGCGCCGGATCGTGCGCGAGCTCCAGGAGCTCGAGGCCGACCCGCGCGTCGAGCGGCTGCTCGACCTGGCCGAGCGCGTCGAGGGCCTGGTGCGCTCGACCGGCACGCACGCGGCCGGCGTGGTCATCACGCGCGACAAGCTGACGGATCTGGTGCCGCTGGAGCGCTCCAAGGGAAAGGCCGACGCGATCCAGACGCAATACGAGGACAAGCAGCTCGAGAAGCTCGGGTTCCTGAAGTTCGACTTTCTGGGGCTCTCGAACCTCACCATCCTTGAGCACGCGCTGCGGCTGATCCGGGAGCAGCGCGGCATCGAGATCAAGCGCGAGGAGATCCCGCTCGACGACGCCAGGACCTTCGCGCTCCTCTCGTCAGGCGAGACGACGGGGCTGTTCCAGCTCGAGTCGGCCGGGATGCGCCGCCACATCCGGGACCTCAGGCCCGACCGCGTCGAGGACGTGATGGCCATGGTCGCGCTCTTCCGGCCGGGACCGATGGACTACATCCCCTCCTACATCCGCAGGAAGCACGGCCAGGAGCCGGTCACCTACGCCCACCCCGCGCTCGAGCCGGTGCTCCGCGACACGTATGGCGTCATGGTCTATCAGGAGGACGTCATGGCCGTGACGCAGGCGCTCGCCGGCTTCACGCTCGGCGAGGCCGACGTCCTCTGCTACACGATCCGCAAGAAGATCCGCGAGAAGCTGGACGCGCAGAAGGAGCGGTTCGTCCGAAAGGCGCTGGAGCGCGGGGTCTCACGGGACGTTGTGGACACCGTCTGGCGCGACTTTGAGCCGTTCGCGCAGTACGGGTTCAACCGGGCGCACGCGGCGATCTACGGGAGGATCGCGTACCACACCGCGTACCTGAAGGCGAACTACACGGCTGAGTACATGACCGCGGTGCTGTCGTCGGATATGGGCAACGCGGAGAAGATCGCCATCGCCATCGCGGAGTGCCGCCGGATGGGCATCACCGTGCGGCCGCCCGACGTGAATCACTCGCGCTTCGACTTCGTCGTTGCAGGCAGCGAGATGCGCTTCGGCCTGGGCGCGATCAAGAACGTCGGTGAAGGTTCCGTCGAGAACATCGTGCAGGCGCGGGAGGCGGGCGGGCCGTTCCGTTCGCTCGACGATCTCTGCGCGCGGATCGATCTGCAGCGCAACAACAAGCGCGTGCTCGAGTCGCTCATCAGATCGGGTGCGTGCGATGCCTTTGGCCCGCGCCAAGCGCAGCTCAACGCGCTGGATGGCGTGCTCGCCACCGCGCAGCGCGAGCAGAAGGACCGGGCCTCGGGGCAGGTGAGCCTCTTCGACCTGGGCACCGCAGCACCGAGCAGCGTGGCCGCCGAGGGGCCCGAGGCGTCACGCAAGGACCTGCTCGCGTGGGAGAAAGAGCTCCTCGGCATCTACATCTCCGAGCACCCGCTGCAGGAGGTCTCGGCGCAGCTGGGCGACGTCGTCACCGCGTATCTCGCCGAGCTCAAAGAGGTCGGCGACGATGTCGTCATCGTCGCCGGCGTGATCACGAGCGCGCGGCGGCACATCACCCAGAAGAAGGCACTCATGATGTTCGCGCAGCTCGAGGACCTCACCGCGTCGAGCGAGGTGCTCGTTTTCCCGAAGACGTACGAGGCCACGCACCGGATCTGGAACACGGACGAGATCGTCCTGGTGCTCGCTCGAGTGGAGCAGCGGGAGGATCAGCCGAAGCTGCTGGCGGAGCACGCTGTCGCGTTCAGCGAGGACGGCATCGCCGAGATCCGGCGCAAGGCCGAGGAGCTGCGTGCCTCGCTCGCGAGGCGGCGCAGGTTCATGCCGGAGCGAGCCGGGCAGGCGGCGCGCCCGCCCGTCACGCCGGTCCGACCGAACGGCAACGGCGACGGCGACGGGTCGACCGCCGTCCGAGCAGGCTCGGAGCCGGGCGAGGTCGTGATCCGGTTCCGCGATGCCCTCGACTATGACCGGTCGGTGGCGCTCTTCCAGCGCATCCAGGTCGCGCTCTCGCGGCACGCCGGCCCGGTGTCGGTGTTCGTGGAGCTGCCGCGCGCGGGACAGGAGGCGCGCCGGATCGCGACCTCGTTCCAGGCGCGGCCGTCCGCCGAGCTCGTCACCGAGATCACGCGTGAGGTAGGAGAGGGCGTCGTGGATGTCGTCCTGCCCGCGGAGCGGCGCTAGGCTGCGCCGCATACTGGCCTCGTGGCCGGCCGGCGCGCCCGCACCCCGGACGCGATCGAGCAGCTGGGCGGCGCGGAGCTCGCGACGCTGCTGCTCGAGGCGATGCCGACCGCGGTGGTCGTCGCGGCTCCGGACGGCGCCCTCCTTGGTGTGAACCCCGCGGCGCACGAGCTGCTCGAGATCGATGAGACCCTCACAACGGCCGAGGAGCTTCGTGATGCGCTCGAGGTCCGCGACTTCGAGACGGGCGCGCCTGTCGCGGCGGCCGACTCCCTCCTGACCCTGGCTCTCGCGGGGGACCCGGCCCACAAGCGGTTGACGCTGCGTGCGCTTCGATCCGACGCCAGTCGCGTCGTCGATGCCGCGGCGAGGCCGGTGCGCGACAACGCCGGCAGGCTCATCGCCGCGGTCCTGACCCTGACCGACGTTACCGCGGTCGTCGAGGGCGACCGCCAGCGCGAGGAGTTCCTCTCCATCGTCTCGCACGAGCTGAAGACCCCGCTCACGCCGCTGAAGGCGATCGCGCAGCTCATCCGGAGCCGCATCCGCCGGGCACGGGCCGCCGGGGTGGAGCCGGACCTCGATGCCCTCGAGAAGAACCTCGCGACCATCGAACGCCAGGTGGACCGCATGAACGGGCTCGTGAACGATCTGCTCGAGGTGTCCCGCGCCGGACGCGGGACCTTCGCCCTCAGCCGCGAGCCCTTCGACCTCGCGCCGATCGTCCACGACGTCGTCCAGCGCTACATCGAGGCCACCGCGGACGAGGGCCGCCACGCTTTCCGTGTCGATGCGCCCGCGAGCCTCCCTGTCCTGGCCGACCAGGCCCGCGTCGAGCAGCTGCTCTGGAATGTGATCGGCAACGCGGTGAAGTACTCGCCTCGTGGCGGGACCGTGCGCGTGCGCCTCGGTCGCGAGGGTGAGTACGCCGCCATCGAAGTGGCCGACCAGGGGATCGGCATCAGCGGGCAGGACATCCCGCGGCTCGGCCGCGAGCCGTTCCAGCGGGGCGAGGGCAAGGCCGCGTCGTTCTCGGGGATGGGGATCGGCCTCTACCTCTCGCGCCTCGTCGCGGAGGGCCATGGCGGCGCGATCGCTATCGCGAGCGACGGCGTGGATCGCGGCACGACCGTCACGGCGCGGTTCCCGCTCGGCGGAGGGGGACCGGGCTCCTAGAGCGCCGAGTGCCGGAGGGGGTGGTGTGTGAGTTCACTCGACACATCACACCAGTGCCGGAGGAGGGATTCGAACCCTCACTACGCTGGTCTTGAATCAGCTCCCTCTACCGTTGGGGTACTCCGGCGTGTCCAAATTCTAGTTTGCCGGCCTTCTGCGAGATATCGCTGCCAAATCTCCCGTTTGCGTTCCAAGCGGGGAGCATCCGGATCCCGATACAACGCGGACAGGAGCGCTCTCGACGCATGTTTCGCGTACTTCAGGGCATACATCGGATTCCCGCCCCTGGTCTGATCGACGAGAATCGCACCCGTGAGTCCGAACTCTCTGGAGAGCCGTGCGCGGAGCCAGTCGAGGTGCGCATAGCTCGCCGAGTGGAACCGCACTCCGATGCGCGGGTACCAGTGTAGAGGGTACGTGCGCGGGTTGGGCACAACGGTCTCGTACGTGATGCTTCCATCGCCGTCGAGAAGTCCGCGCACCAGAGAGAGCAGGTGTTCGTCAGGAACCTCGATCGCAGCCAGGGTCAGGCTCTTGCGCGGTGTCACTCCGATCGACATGAGCCAACGGTAGAAGCTTGCGTCGTTGAACTGCACACGGCAGGCCGCGGACCCGTCGCCGTGCGGGGCTATCCGACCACCACGTCCGAGGCAGGCAAGGTAGGTACGCAGGAGATCCTTATCCTTCGAAACGAGGGTGATCACGCTCTTCGTGCTCGCGAGGCAGCCGTCCGTGGCAATGAGCCCGACTGCGTAGGCGAGGTTCGGTGACCACACGCACTGGACCCGAGGTTCGCGGACAGGCCACTTGCACTGCTCGATGGGGGTGCGCCGCACGTACTGGAGGCCGCGGTGTGCGGCCGCATTCCGCGCGATGCGCTCGTCGGTCGCCTCTGTCAGTCCTCGGGCCCAGGCTTTCCCCATAGAGGGGCGTCCTAGCAGAGCGTCGTCACCGTTGCAATAGGACTACCGGTCCTTCGCCTTCACGAGCGGCATCTTCGCGATGGCATCGCGCACGAGTGCGGGGTTCCCGATGACCACTGCCGGCTCGTTCCATGCCGCATCCGAACCGGTCCGCAGCGACACGACCGCGGCGCCCGCCTCGCGCGCGATGATCTGGGCTGCGGCGATGTCCCAGGGCGAGAGGAACTCGTGCAAGAACAGGTCGATCCGGCCGTTCGCGAGGTACGCGATCTCGAGCGCCGCGGCGCCGTCGATCCGCAGGCGCGCGCACGTCGCATTGAGGGCCACGAAGCGCGAGCCCCGCTTCGACGCGCTGCCGAACCCGAGGCTCGCGACGGCGAAGGCCTCCGACACGTCCTTCGTCGTCGAGACGCGGATCGGCGCCCCGTTCAGCGCCGCGCCGGCGCCCTCGCTCGCGACGAAGGTCTCGCGGGTACGCGGCGCGTGGACCGCGCCTGCCCGCACCTTCCCGTCTTCGACGTACCCGATCGCGACGCAGTAGAACGGCAGTCCGCGGCTGAAGTTGAGAGTCCCGTCGAGCGGGTCCACGACCCAGAGGCGCTCCGCCCTGCCGACGTCGATCGCGGCGCTCTCCTCGGCCAGGATCGGCACGCCGGGATCGTGCGCGCGGATCGCGGCGATGATCGCCGCTTCGGCGGCGTGATCGGCCGCGGTGGCGAAGTTCGCGCGGCCCTTCTTCTGGGTGACGATGGCAACGTTCTCGACGACGATCGCGTTGCCGACCGCGAGCGCGGTCTCCGCGGCGAAGCGCGCGTGCTCAGACCAGCGGTGCTTGCCTCCGCTCCGCGGGGCCAGAGAGGCCCCTACGCTCCCTGGATGTCGGACGGGCAGAGCGCCCGCACCTGTCCAGGAGGTCGTTCAGGTCGAACGGTTTTGCGATCACGTCGCTGATCTTCCGCTTCGCGATCTCCGCCTCGAATTGGGCGGCTGCGGCGCTCACGAAGAGGACGGGCATGTTGCGGATGTCTGGGTCCTCGCGCACCTTGTCGTAGATCTCGAAGCCGTTGAGGCCGGGCATCATGATGTCGAGGATGAGGAGGTCGGCGTGGACCTGCCGCACGGTAATCGATGAGCAGCGCACCGTCGGGGACGACGACGGCCTGGTAGCCACCCTCGTCCCCTGGAGCCGGTGCGACTCGGCACGCCGTGGCTGTGGCTCGTGTCTAGCCAATTGCACCACTCCGGCGCACCCACATTCTAGATTTCCGGGGGTGTCTAGCGACCCTTGGCCAGAAGCTGCGGCATCCGCTCGAGCGCGTCGCGCACCAGTGCGGCGTTGCCGATGATGACCTGCGGCTCGTTCCAGGAGGCATCTTCGCCGGTCTTCAGCGACAGCACCGCCGCCCCCGCCTCGCGGGCGATGAGCTGCGCAGCCGCGATATCCCATGGCGCGAGGAACTCGTGCACGAACAGGTCGATCCGGCCCGCCGCCAGGTACGAGATCTCGAGCGCGGCGGCGCCGAGGATGCGCAGACGCGCGCAGGTGCGGTTGAGCGCGGTGAACCGCGAGCCGCGCTTGGACGCGCTGCCGAACCCCAGGCTCGTCACCGCGAAGGCCTCGCTCGCGCTGGCGATCCGCGTCGCGCGGACCGGGACCTGGTTCAGCGTGGCCCCGCCGCCGGCGCTCGCGGCGAACGTCTCGCCCGTCCGGGGTGCGTGCACGGCGCCGGCGCGGACCAGCCCGTCCTCCACGTAGCCGATGGCGACGCAGTAGAACGGCAGCGCCCGGCTGAAGTTCAGCGTGCCGTCGATGGGATCGACGACCCAGAGGCGTTCCGCCCGTGCCGTGGCGCCCTTGGAGCTCTCCTCGGCGAGGATCGCGGCTCCGGGGTCGTGCAGGCGTATCGCGGTCAGGATCGCCTCCTCGGCGGCATGATCCGCCGCCGTCGCGAAGTTCGCGCGGCCCTGCTTCCTGGTGACGATCCCGACGTTCTCGACGACGATCGCGTCGCCGACGGCCGCGGCGGTCGCCGCCGCGAAGCGCGCGTGCGCCTCCCAGCGTGCCTGCGGTCTCTCAGTCCTCCGGGTCATGTGGCGGGCACAGCGTGCGCACACGGTCGAGAAAGTCGTTGAGGTCGAACGGTTTCGCGATGACTTCGGTGATCTCGCGTTGCGTGAACTCCGGCTCGAACTGCTTTGTCGCGGCGCTCACGAACAAGACCGGCATCTTCCTGATCTCCGGGTCGTCGCGGACCTTGTCGTAGATCTCGAACCCGTTCAGTCCGGGCATCATGATGTCGAGGATGAGCAGGTCGGCGTGCACCTGGCGCACCGTATCGAGGAGGAGGGCTCCGTCGGGGACCACGACCGCCTGGTAGCCCGGCTCGTCGTTCAGCGCGTCCCGCAGCAGCACGGCGATGGGCTCGTCGTCTTCGCCGATCACCACGACGCGT
>JACDAF010000168.1 GCA_013695575.1 Chloroflexota bacterium
TCCGGGTATCGGCTTCAGGAGGTCGGCGATCCTCCTCGCTCGGCAGTGAACGACAGGACGCGGCGCCTCGTCGATGACGCGATCGGCACGCTGTGCACCGCGACGAGCGTCCTCGTCGACCGATCAAGCGAGTCCTCCGGATACGTGAGCGGGACGCTCTGCCCCGATCCGGACGCGGGCGCGGACGTACCATGCACGCTCGCGTCCCTCTTCGATCTCGCGTCGCTCACGAAGCTCGCGACGACCGCGCTCCTGCTCTCGTTCGTGCGCGAGCGGCTCGTCACGCTCGATACCCCCCTGCGCGAGCTCGTACCGGACTTCCGCGGCGGCGCGAAGGACGGGGTCACGCTGGCGCAGGTGCTCACGCACACGGCCGGACTGATCTGGTGGCTCCCGCTGTACCAGGAGGTCGGCTCGATCGAGGAGGCCGCCTGGCGCGCGGCGCAGGAGCCGCTCGCGCGCGACCCCGGCACGTTCGTGTACAGCGACCTCGGCTACATCATGCTCACGCAGGGACTCGCGAACATCGGTGACGCGCCGTTCGCGGACCTGATTCGCGAGCGGGTGCTCGAGCCCACCGGCGCGGAGACCGCCCGGTTCCTGCCGGACGCTCGGGATGTGTGCGTCGCGACCGAGCGGTACGACGCACCCGACGCGTACCGCGCGCGCCGGCTCCGCGGCGAGGTGCATGACGAGAACGCGCATGCGATGGGTGGCATCTCGGGCCACGCGGGGCTGTTCGGGACGGCGTCCGACGTCCTCGCGATCGGTCGCGTGTTCCGGGACGGCGCGGTCATCGGCAATGAGCTCGCAGCGCTCGCCAGACGTGAGCACGCGCGCGGCGAGAACGCGCGGCGCGGGCTCGGCCTCGCGCTCCGTGCGCCCGACGGCCCGATGGTCGGCCGGTTCATGAGGCAGGGGACGTTCGGGCACACCGGCTTCACCGGCACATCTGTGTGGAGCGATCCGGCGAGCAACACGACCGTGGTGCTGCTCACGAACCGGGTGTACTTCGGCCGGGCGAACGACGATGCCATGTACCGCTTCCGCATCGCCGTGCACGAAGCGCTCACCGCTCCGGGCGACGGGTGATGGCGAGGCCGCACGGTGTCCCTGTCGTGGCAACGGGACTCCCGTGATCGTCGCCGGCCTCATGTCGGGAACGTCCGCGGACGGCATCGAGGCCGTCGCCGCGGAGATCGAGCTACGGTCGGGAAGCGTGCGCATGCTGGGCGGCCACCACTCGCGGTACGACGACCGGCTGCGTGCCGACGTCCTTGCCGCGGGGTCGGAGGTCCCCCTCACGGCGCAGCAGATCGGATCGCTGCACACGCGGCTCGGCGACGCGTACGCGGCCGCGGTCGAGGAGCTCGTGACGCGAGTCGGCGCGCGGCCCGAGGCCGTCGCGATGCACGGTCAGACGGTCGCGCACTACCCCGCGCAGGGCATGACGCTGCAGCTCGGTGACGCCGCCCGCGTCGCGGTCCGGACCGGCCTGCCGGTGGTGTACGACTTTCGCAGCGCCGACATCGCCGCCGGGGGGCAGGGCGCGCCGCTCGTGCCGTTCGCGGACCACGTGCTCTTTGGAGCGCGCGCGCCGATCGCGCTGCTGAACCTCGGCGGCATCGCGAACCTGACGCTCCTGCCGACGCGTGAGGCCGGGGACGTGATCGCTTTCGACTGCGGGCCCGGGAACATGGTCGTCGACGCGCTCGTCCGCGGCTCGGGCGAGCGATTCGACCGCGACGGTCTGCGCGCCCGCCGCGGGCGCGTGCGCGAAGGCGCACTCGCGTGGGCGCTCGGGCACCCGTACTTCGCGCGGCGCGCGCCGAAGAGCACGGGGCGCGAGGAGTTCGGTGTGCCCTTCGCCGATGCCCTGCTCGCAGCGGTCCGCCGCGAGCGGACGGCTGCCGGCGCGGACGGCCACGACGCGCTCGCCAGGGAAGACGCGCTCGCCAGGGAAGACGCGCTCGCCACGAGCGACGCGCTCGCGACGGCCGTGGCGCTGACGGCCCGCACGATCGCGGAGGCGCTCGCGCGCGAGACGCGGGAGACCGTGTCGTTGCCCGAGCTCGCCGTCGCCGGCGGTGGGGCGGCGAACGGCGCGATCATGGACGCCCTGCGCGCCGCCGTCGCGCCCGTACGGGTACGACCGATGGACGAGCTCGGCGTGCCCGCGCCCTCGCGCGAAGCGCTCGCCTTCGCGATCCTCGGCGCGTACCGCCTTGCCGGGCTGCCGAACACGCTGCCGCGCTGCACCGGCGCCTCGCGCGCTGTGTCGGCAGGCGCGCTCCACGCGCCGTAGGGAACAGGGGCATAGGCTCTCGCGGGTGAGCGGCGAGGTCGCGGTCGGCATCGATGCGGGCGCGAGCAAGACGCGCGCGTTCGCGGTGACGCGCGACGGGACGACCGTAGGACGCGGCGCCGGCGGCGGCGCGAACCTCCTCACCTCGTCCGATCCCGGAGGCTCGATCGCGGCCGCGCTGGCCGAGGCACTCGGCGGACGGGCGCCCGAAGCGGTGGTGCTGTCGTGCGCGGGCGGTGACCGCGAGGCGGACCGGGCGCGCGGCGAGCAGATCCTCGCGGGCCTCGTCGCGCCTGGCGTGCGGGTCGCGGTCACGCACGACGGGCAGGCGGCCCTCTACGCAGGCAACCCGCAGGGCTGCGGCGTGGTCCTCATCGCCGGCACCGGCAGCGTCGCGTACGGCCGCAACGCGGAGGGCGCCGAGCAGCGCGCGGGGGGCTGGGGCTACCTCGCCGGCGACGAGGGCTCGGCAGTGTGGCTCGGCCTCGAGGGACTGCGCGCGGTCGCCCATCACTGGGACGGCCGCGGCGCGGCGACGGCGATCAGCGACCACCTCCGGCGCGAGCTCGAGGTGCGCGACTTCCACGACGTGCTCCCCCACCTGTACGGGCGCCCGCACCCGGCACCCGCGATCCTCGCCGCGGTCCGTGCGGTCGCGCTCGCCGCCGCGGAGAGCGATGCGACCGCCGTCGGGATCGTGGATCGCGCCGGCAGCGAGCTCGCGCGCGCCGCGGCGGTCGTCGCGCACGGCCTCCGGATCGCCGACGGGTCGGTCTACCTCGCGGGCGGGGCATTCGAGAACGTCTCGCACCTCCAACATGCGGTCCGGCGCGAGCTCGTCGCCCTGCTCCCGCAGGCCGCCGTCGAGGCCGTCCACGAGGAGCCCGCGATGGGTGCGGCGCGGCTCGCGGCGCGGCT
The DNA here is from genome assembly GCA_013695575.1 of Chloroflexota bacterium. Classification (GTDB taxonomy): domain Bacteria; phylum Chloroflexota; class Limnocylindria; order P2-11E; family P2-11E; genus JACDAF01. The sequence goes on from JACDAF010000168.1 coordinate 3,224, forward strand.
CGCCTGGGGCGGCGCGTCATGAGCGTGCCACGCACGGAGTCGCGTCACCCACGCGCGCGCTCGCTCTCCTCGCTCTCCACTCGCGAGCTGCTCTCGCTCATGAGCGACGAGGACCGCCGCGTGCCGGACGCTGTCTCGAAGGCCCTCCGTGAGATCGAGCGTGCGGTGGAGCTGGTCGTCGCCTCACTTCGCTCCGGCGGACACCTCATCTACGTGGGCGCCGGCACGAGCGGCCGGCTCGGCGTTCTCGACGCGAGCGAGATGCCGCCGACGTTCGGGGTGGACCCGCGCCTGGTACGCGGGCTCATCGCCGGCGGCGGCGCCGCGTTGCGGATGGCGGTCGAGGGTGCCGAGGACGATGCCGCGGCTGGCGGGCGCGATGTCCAGCGGGAGGTCAGAGAAGGTGACGTCGTCGTCGGGATCTCCGCGAGCGGGCGAGCGCGCTACGTCGTGGCGGCGCTCGCCGCGGCACGGGCAGCCGGTGCGCGCACCATCGCGCTCACCTGCGCCGACGAGACGGCGCTCGCGGCGGATGCGGAGGTCGCGATCGTCGTGGACGTCGGGCCTG
>JACDAF010000208.1 GCA_013695575.1 Chloroflexota bacterium
TCGTCGGCTACAACCTCGTCTTCGCTCCTCGCGACACCGCGATCGCCCTGTGGCGATTCCTGGGGGCTTTCCCCAGCGCACTTGACAAACGGCGCGAGATCAAGGCATGCCAGACGACTTCGCCCTCGCAGATTCGGCGCTGGTTCGCCGCGGGACGCGAGGCGCAATGATGACGTCGCCTTCTTGCATCAACGTAGAAGCGCCGGCCCTACGAGCCGCCGTGTGCTCGTCGTCACGGCCGACCGCGTCGGCGAGCGCATGGCGGGCCCGGCTATTCGAGCGCTCAACCTCGCCCGCGAGCTCGCACACCGCGGGCTGGCGGTGACGCTCGCCAGCCCGTACGAGGTCGACACACCGATCGACGGGTCACGTCGACCCGTCTCGGCGCCCACGATGCCCGCGGCACGATCGCTCTGGCCCTCGCACACGACGCGGTCGTCGCACAGCGGCTTCCTTCCTCGGCCATGGTTTCGCTCGCGGGCTCTGAGGTGCGGGTCGTCTACGACCTCTACGACCACGTGCCTCACGAACTCATGGCGGCCGCACGCGGACGTCCAGTGGAGGCGCGTGACGACCTCCAGCTCATCCGCCAGCGGCTGGTGCTCGAGACGGTTCTTCGCACGGGCGATGCCTCGTCTGCGCGAGCGAACGCCAGCGCGACCTCTCGCTGGGAGCTCTGGGGGCGCTCGGCCGTCTGAATCAGGAGGAGCGCGATCCGTTGTTTCGGCACCTGATCGACGTCGTTCCCTTCGGAATCGAGTCGTCGCCACCGAAGGTGGGCGATCCCGTGCTTCGAGGAGTGCTTCCCTGGTGGACGAGCGCCGCAGATCCTGGTTTGGGGAGGCGGGCTCCGGACGTAGCTGGACCCATTGACGGTCCTCGGCGCCGTGGAAGGAGCTGTCGCGGACGCAGAAGGACATCCGGCTCGTCTTTCTTGGCCTGCAGAGGCCGAACGGCCGGGTGGCGGAGACGACTATGGCCAAGAGCGCCGTCGCTCTCGCGCGCGACCTCAGAGTGCACGGCACGAATGTCGTCTTCAACGGGATGGGTGCCGTACGAGCAGCGCGGGGCGTGGCTTTCCGAAGTGGACGTGGGCGTCTCGGCGCACTTCGACAACCTGGAGACGCACTTCGCCTTCCGAACGCGCCTGCTCGACTACCTGTGGGCGGGACTGCCCATAGCAACGACGGGAGGGGACGTGCTCGGAGACCTCGTGGAGCAAGAGGGACTCGGCGCTTCGCTTCCCGCAGAGGACGCCGCTGCGTGGGTTGCCGCCCTCGGAACTCTGCTCGACGACGGGATCCGCCGAGCCGCGAGTGAACGCGCCGCCGCGCTTCGGCAGCGCTTCGAGTGGCGACAGGTGGGGCAGCCGCTCGAGCGACTGGTCGTAGAGCCCGGCCGCCGTATCGCCCTCCCGCGACGAGCACGCCTCGCTGGCGTTCGAGAGCTACCTCGGCGCGCGGATCTCGGTGATGCATCGAGGCGCCGCCGGCACGCTGACAGCCGCGCTGGAGCAGCTTCCCAGCGGAGGGTCGGCCGCCTCGCTCAGCTACCCTAGCGGGCCGTGGTCGAGGCGCCCGGCACCCTGCACGCACCGCGTCCCGGCGGGATCGCGCACCGCCTGCGAATTCTGCAGGTCATCGTGCTTGCGGAATTCAAGCTCAAGTATGCGGGCTCCGCGCTTGGCTACGTCTGGTCCGTCGTCAAGCCCTTGACGCTCTTCACCGTCCTCTATTTGGTCTTCACGCGCATCTTCAAGCTCGGATCCGTCTCGGAGTTCTACGCCGTCTCGCTCCTTGTTGGAATCGTGTTCTTCTCGTTCTTCTCGGACGCCACCAACCAGGGTATGGTCTCACTCGTCCACCGCGAGTCTCTTCTTCGGCGAATGCGGTTTCCCCGCATGCTTATTCCGACCGCAGCGACGTTGACAGCTGCGATGACCTTCGGGGTGAACCTGGTTGTCGTGGTCGCATTCATCGCCTGGGAGCGCATCGAGCCGCAACTCGACTGGGTGCTCCTGATCCCATTGCTCGTGGAGCTCTACGTCTTCATTCTCGGCACCGCGCTCGTACTCGCCACGCTCTTCATCTCGTTCCGGGACATGGGTCAGGTCTGGGAGCTCGCCGCCCAGCTGATGTTCTACGCCTCGCCGATCATCTACCCGGCCGCGCTGCTTCCCCAGTGGGCGCAGGAGATCGTGTTTCTGAATCCGTTCGTTCAGATTCTTCAGGACGTGCGCGCGTTGGTGCTCTACGACGACCTACCCGCGAACAACGTCACCGCACCCGACGTCCTGGGCGAGTTCGGTCGTCTCATTCCGGTCGGCATCGCCCTCGCCGTCTTTGGGCTTGGTGTGGCGCTTTTCAAACGATATGAACCCTGGTTCGCCGAGCGCGCCTGAATTCACGACACCCAACGTCGCCGCCATAGACGTCGACCGAGTGTCAAAGATCTTCCGTCTGCCCCACGAGCGACGAACTACCCTCAAGGAGTATTTCCTCCACCCCTTCCGACACGACGGCCACGAAGAGCAGCGCGCGCTTCAAGATGTCACCTTCCGGGTCGAGCCGGGTGAGTTCTTCGGGATCATAGGCCCGAACGGAAGCGGGAAGAGCACACTGCTCAAGATCATCGCGGGGATATATCGACAGGACACCGGCACGGTGAAAGTCAACGGTCTCCTGTCGCCGTTCATCGAGCTCGGCGTCGGTTTCAATCCTGAGCTGACAGCCCGCGACAACATCCGAATCAACGGAACACTCCTTGGTCTCACGAGGCGCGAGCTCGGGGCGAGGTTTGACGACATCGTTGCTTTCTCAGAACTCGAGCGTTTTATCGATCAGAAGCTCAAAAACTTTTCGTCGGGTATGTATTTGCGACTTGCATATGCGATCGCTGTCCAGGTTGACTTCGACATCCTGCTTCTCGACGAGGTTCTTGCAGTCGGCGATGCGGCGTTCCAAGAGAAGTGCTTCGCGAGCTTCGACCGATTCCGGGCTCTTGGCCGAACCATCGTGCTCGTAACGCACGACCTCGGGGTGGTGCAACGATTCGCAGACCGGGCTGTTTTGCTCATTGGCGGAGAGATGCGTGCGCTAGGAGCGCCGGACGATGTGACCGAAAAGTACGAGGCATTTGCGTCGCCACTAGCCGTGTGAGACCAGCGCACTCTACGGCGAATAGTGCGTAATCAGCGACGCCGCGCGAGACGTCGCACCGCAATCGCGGACGCGAATACCGCTCTTACGATCAGCCGCACCGCGGCGCTCCGCCTGAAGAGCATCGCAAGGCGACGTTCCGCCTCGCTCGAGGCCATCTGAGAGATGGCTCCGGCGACTACCCCTCGCTCTGAGAGGAGCGCAAGCCCAACCGGGCGCGTCATCGAGCGGCGGTAGATGCTGACGTACGACTCCGCAGCGCGCGCCCAGGTCAGCGGTCTCCCCGCGAGTCGAATGGCTCCAACGATGCTTTCGCAGGCGTCACTGCTTTCGAGGACACGGTTAATCTGACGGGCGGTTTCGGCCATATCGCCGAGATCGAGAAGTGCGCCTTCGGGCGGAAGGTACTCAGCGACTGAACTGCGACCCGAGTACGCACACGCCGTACCAGCCGCTGCGGCCTCAAAAGGGATGAGGCCGAAACCTTCATAGAGGGTTGGAAACAGGACGAGCGCGGCATGACGGTAGAGCCATCGGCGCTCGGCATCGGTTACAGGCCCTAGGTCGACAAACCTGCTGCGCAAGCCTTCGTGGTCGTGCAGGAAAGCCCGTTCGTCATTCACCGATGCACCGCTCCCGGGTTTTCCTCCAGCGAAGACGACAGCGCCTTCCCAGGCATAACCCCGACTGAGCTCTTCTGCCAATCGGAGCGCAAAGACTCGGTTCTTGTGGATGTACGCGTTGCCGATCACCAAGAGAAACGGTCGCCTACCTGATGCCAGCAGACCACTAACTGCTGACGGCATGACCGCCTCGCCGACGTCATCGAGATGATCCGTGCCGGGTGGCACGACAGATGTCTTTGCCTGATCGACGAGTCCGTCACGAAGCGCTTCCTGGCGCGCATGCTCAGAGAAGAAGACGACCTCATCCGCAGCCATGAGGCTCAGAGCAGTGGTGGACGTGTAGGCATGCCACTCAGCCTCCGAGCGAAAATATGCGGGCGCACGATCGAGTATTAGATCCTGGTGAGTTAGAACGAATCGAACTCCCGCCGCGACGACATCGCTGAGTTCGTCGTCGTACAGCAGTTGATAAGGCCGATGAAAGACCTGGGGTCGGGGAACCATCGATTGCCCCGCCGCATAACGCGTCACCGTCGGAGGGAGTCCGTCGAGGTATGGCCGGACTGATTGATGTACACGCGTCGGCAAGAGGATGCTGAGGCGCAGGTCGTCTCGTGCTGCTAGCGACGAGGCGAGACTCACTGCATGCACCTGAGTCCCGCTCAGCGGAAACGAGCAGCATCGCAGGTCGACCGTAACTCGAAGCGGCCCGACCGCGGCCTCGACTGCGGCCAGGGCTCGCCGTACCGCCGGAGTGACAGATGTCTCTGGCCTATCGGCCGCCAGCAGGACGACGGAGGTCGCGAGAACGTGAACCAAACCGGGTACGAGCACGAGCTCCTCGAGCCGGAGCGGCGATCCCGCCTTCCGATCACGGTCAGACCAACGCGCGTTCGTCGCGACGTTCAAGGCATCACGCCGGACGTAGACGCAGCCCCAAACGGGCCGTCCGAGTGCCGGTCCGTGTGCGAATTCCCCAGCCTCAAACTCTAGGCGCTCGCCCACTTCGTCGTGAAGCGTGAGCATGGTGTCCGGCACGGCGGACGCGGTTGCGATGCCTGCATCCCCATAAGCCGCGTGGCGCAGTTGCTCGTGCCAGCTTGGCCCGACGGCGGCACCGATCTCGAGGAGAACAACATCGGCACCCCGGACTCTCTGCACGACATCCCAAGCAAAGTGATCCGCAACGGCGCTGCTGGCCGACTCCGATTCAATCAAGATGACCTGCCGACCGCTCTGGCCTGCTGTCTCGAGCGCGACACGGCGATCGGCCTCACTTGCGTCGCAGCGGATCTCAAGATCCGCGGTGTTCGTCTTCAAAGCATTGATGGTCCGATGTCGGTCGGCAGCGGTTCCATCTCCTCTCAAAAGGACGACAAGCTCTGTCAATGGAGATCAGAAGCCTAGTCTCGTACCTGATGCGCTTACGCCGACCACCGGCGGCGAATCGGGACGCTCATGCTCGAGACCCCTTGTGAGACGTACAG
>JACDAF010000223.1 GCA_013695575.1 Chloroflexota bacterium
GGACGGCGCGCGCGCCGAGCGCGAGCGCCCGCTCGGTCAGGCCGGCCCCAGCCGCAGGCCGACCGCCACCGCGACGGCGAGCTCCTTGATGTGCGAGATGCTCACCGAGAGCGGCTCGACGAGCCCAAGGTGCCGGCGGCGCGCCTCCGCGCGGCCGTGCAGCACGACGATGGGCTGCCCGTACGGAGTTCGCCTGATCTCGATCTCACGCCAGCCGACGCCGCGGACACCGAGGCCGAGCACCTTCGACACCGCCTCCTTCGCGGCCCAGCGGCCCGCCAGGTGGAGCACGTTCGTGCGGCAGTAGCGCCGCTCCCACTCCGTGTACACGCGGCCGAGGAACCGCGCGCCGTGGCGTTCCAGCACGGCGCGGATGCGTGCGGTCTCGATGATGTCTATCCCGACCTCGGTCGGGGGGACCCCTCCCTCGGTCTGATCCGTGCTCGCCCTCGTCTCAGCGGCGCCAGCCGCTGAGCCTCGGGCTCCGCGCGGTGACGGCTGCGTCATTCCACCGTCACCGACTTCGCGAGGTTGCGGGGCTGATCGACGTCGTTGCCGCGGCGGTCGGAGATGTGGTACGCGAGGAGCTGGAGCGGGACCACCGCGAGCGCGGGCGACAGCAGCTCGTTCGTGCGCGGGATACGGATGACCTCCTCCGTCGTGCCGCCGATCTCCTCGTCGTCGTCGTGCGCGAGCGCGATGACGACCCCCGCGCGCGCGCGGACCTCCTCGATGTTGGAGACCATCTTCCTGTAGGTGGAGTCGCGGAGCGCGATGGCGACGACCGGCATGTGCTCATCGATGAGCGCGTTGATCCCGTGCTTCATCTCGCCGCCCGCCGTGCCCTCGGCGTGGATGTACGAGAGCTCCTTCAGCTTGAGCGCCCCCTCGAGCGCGGTCGGGTAGTTCACGCCGCGTCCGAGGTACAGGAAGTCGCGCGCCTGGTGATACCGGTGAGCGAGCGCCTTGATCTTCGACTCCTCCCCGAGCACGGCGTCCATGAGCGTCGGCAGGTGGAAGGCCTCCGCCAGCAGCTTCCCCGCGAGCTCGGGCACGATCGTGCCGCGGCGCTGTGCGAGGTAGATGGCGAAGAGGTAGAGATCCACGAGCATCGCCGTGTAGGCCTTCGTCGAGGCGACGGCGATCTCCGGGCCGGTGTGCAGGAAGATGACGTCATCCGACACCCGGCTCGCCTCACTTCCGACCACGTTCACGATCGTGAGGAGGCGCGCACCGCGCTTGCGGCCTTCCTCCATCGCGGCGAGCGTGTCGACCGTCTCGCCGGACTGCGTCACCGCGACGACGAGCTGCCCCTCCGTCACGATCGGCTCGCGGTAGCGGTACTCGCTCGCGATGTCGGCGTCGCACGGGATCCTGGCGAGCCGCTCGACGAGGTACTTGCCGATGAGCGCCGCGTGGTACGCCGTCCCGCAGGCGACGAAGGTGATGCGCGGGATGGCCCGCACGAGCTCGTCGGTGAGACGGAGATTCTCGTCGAACAGCACCCGCCCGGTCGCGCGGTCCACGCGGCCGAGCAGCGTGTCGCTGATCGCACGCGGCTGCTCGTGGATCTCCTTGGCCATGAAGTGCTTGTAGCCGGACTTCGCGGCGGCGATCGGATCCCCGGTCACCTTCGAGACCGTCTTCTCGATGCGGGTGCCATCGAGCCGGTAGAAGCGGACGGCGTCACGCGTCACCACCGCGACCTCGCCGGCCTCGAGGAAGCTCACGGAGCGGGTGTGCTCGATCAGCGCGGTCATGTCGGAGGCGATGAAGTTCTCGCCCTCGCCGTACCCGACGATCACGCCGCCGGCGTTCGAGATGCGCGCAGCCACGATCTTGTCGGGGTCACTGGCCGAGACGAAGGCGAGGGCCGCGGCGCCTTCGAGCTTCGGCAGGACCACGAGCGCTGCTTCCTCGAGCGAGCGCCCCGCCGTGAGCTGGTCCTCGACCAGGTGCACCACCACCTCGGTGTCGGTGTCGGAGGTGAAGCTGTGCCCGGACCGCTGGAGTGGCGCCTTCAGCGCCGCGAAGTTCTCGATGATGCCGTTGTGGATCACGGCCGTGACCGACCCGCAGTCGACGTGCGGGTGCGCGTTGTGCTCGGTCGGGCGTCCGTGTGTCGCCCAGCGGGTATGGCCGATGCCGGTCGTTCCCGCGAGCGCATTCCTGTGGAGCGCGTTCGCCAGGTTGTCGAGCTTGCCCTCGGCGCGGGTCACCGAGAGGGTGCCGTCGTGCTGGATCGCGACGCCGGCGGAGTCGTACCCGCGGTACTCGAGCCGGCGCAGCCCGCCGAGGAGCAGCGGCTGAGCCTCGCGCGGACCGACGTAGCCGACGATGCCGCACATGGCTAGGCCAGCGTCTCTGCGGCGGCCGCCGCGAGGCGATCCGCGACGCGCTGAGCGACGTGCGGCTCGCGCGCCTCGACGGTGATCCGGAGGACCGGCTCCGTCCCGGAGGGCCGCACGACGAGGCGCCCCGCACCGGAGAGCTCGTCCTCCGCGCTGCGCACCAGCTCGCCGAAGCGGCCGTCCTTCCACTCGCGGCGCCGCGTCGCCCTGACGTTCCGCGTGATCTGCGGCCAGCGTTCGATCTCGGCCGCGAGCTGTGACAGCGACTCTCCCTCCGCCTGCACGAGGTGCAGCAGCTCCAGCGCGGTGAGGATGCCGTCGCCGGTCGTCGAATAGCCGCGGAAGATCACGTGGCCCGACGGCTCGCCGCCGAGCTGCGCGTCGCGGCGCTCGAGCTCCTCCCAGACGTAGCGGTCGCCCACCTGCGTGCGGATGAGCTCGATCCCGTCCCGCCGGAGCGTCGCCTCGACGCCGCCGTTCGACATCACCGTGCCCACGACCAGGCTCGGCCGGAGCGTCCCCGCCCGCGCGAAGTGCCGGGCCGCGATCGCGAGCACGGTGTCGCCGTCGTGCAGCGCACCGGTGTGGTCGGCGATGACGACGCGGTCGCCGTCGCCGTCGAACGCGAAGCCGATGTCCGCGCCCTCGGCGACGACGGCCTCGCGCATCCGGTCCGGATGGTTCGAGCCGCAGGTGGCGTTGATGTTGAGCCCGTCCGGCCGGTCGAAGAGGACCCGCACGGTCGCTCCGGCCGCGAGGAAGACAGCGGGCGCGACGCGGTAGGTCGCGCCGTTCGCGCAGTCGAGCACCACCTTCACGCCCGCCAGCGGCGGCGCGAGCTGGCTGAGGCGATCCTCGTACTCCTTGACAAGGCCGCGGGCGTCGCCCACGAGCCCGATACCACCCTCGGTCGGCCGCGGCAGCCCGGCCTCGTGAGTCATGGCGGCCTCGATCGCGTCCTCCGTCGCGTCGGGGAGCTTCAGGCCACGGTGGTCGAAGAACTTGATGCCGTTGTCCGGCGCGGGGTTGTGCGAGGCGCTGATGACCGCGCCGGCCTTGTGGTCGCCGGTGCGCGCGATGTGCGCGAGCCCGGGCGTCGGGATGTGGCCGACGAGGCGCACCTCCACGCCGACCGAGCAGAGGCCCGCGGCGAGCGCGCTCTCGAGCATGCGGCCCGACCGCCTGGTGTCCCGTCCGATCACGACGCGCTCCCCGTGCCCGCCGAGGATGTGACCCGCGGCGCGGCCGAGGCGCAGGGCGAGCTCCGGGGTGAGGTCCTCGTTCGCGACCCCGCGGATCCCGTCCGTCCCGAAGAGCCGGTCAGGCACGAGCGAGCTCCGGCATGGTGTCCGTCATCTGCCCGTAATGGTGACCCGCACCCGCTCGGGCTGCACGCTCTGGATGGTGACGCCCTGCGGCACGCGCACGTCGACGTCGAGCTCGTAGGTGCCGGGTGACCGGCCGCTCACGTCGACCGCCGCGTTGACGGGATCGGCACCGAGCGCGTTGAGCGTGGGGACCGGGCCTGCCAGCAGGACCTCGATCGTGCCCGGGTCGACGCTGGCGGCCTGGTTCGCCGCGAGCCCCAGGGCCCGCACCGCGACGAGCGGGAACGGCCGGGTACCGGCGAGCGCCACGACGGTCACCGTGACGGTCGCCTCGGTCCGCTCCAGCGGCGCGACCCCTGCGGGCAGGACCAGGGGGACACGTGAGCTGCGCGGCGCGGTGAGGCCCGCCACGTCGATGGGCGCGGTCTCGATGCGCTCGAGCCCGCCGAGCACACCCGGCGCGCCACGGACCGTCACCGCGACCGGATCCGTCGTGACGCGCGATACCCAGTAGCCGGGCGCGACGGCGCCCCGCAGCGCGAACAGGACGGGGACCGTGCGCGTCGTCGAGGTCGGCAGGAGCGGCACCCGCACCTGGATCGCGCCGGGCTCCGTCTTGACGCCCTCGAGGGTCGCGCCCGCCTTGTCGACGGCCGTCGCCTGCACGGCCTGGGCGAGGTCGACGCCCACGTCGCCGAACCGCACGGTCGCGTACACGGCCGTCACCATGGCGACCAGCGACTCCGGGCCGCTGACGACGACCTCGGCCGGCGACACCACAGCGTCTCCTGGCACGAACCCGCTCGGCGCGTCGTTCGCGAAGCGCGCCTGCACCGCGAGCGTGCGCGAGACGATCCGCTCGAGCCGCACCGACACCGTTGCGGGCTCCGCCGCGACGACCTTCACGTCCTCGCGCGCGACGGTCACCAGCACGCGCGCCTCCTGCGGCTCGCCGCGCCCCGCCGCGGCGACCGAGAGCTCGATGGTCGCGCGCAGGTCCTCGCGCGCGACCCGCGAGAGCGCGGCCGGCGTGCCGCGCAACCGGACGGCCGCGTCGCCGAGCTGGCCGCGCAGGAGGTAGCCATCGGGGATCTCCGGACGCTCGACCGCGATACGGCCGTCGAACTCCACGGTGTCCTCTCGTCCTGCGGCCTGGGCGACGGTCACCCACAGCATCAGCGCCACGGCGAGCGCGACGAGCTTCAAGGGCAGGTCCTGCCCGACCCCGCGCCAGTTGAGGCGGCGGGGGGCGACGGCGCGGAACGGACCCGGGCCGCGCATCCCGCTAGGAAGCCTTGTTCGAGGAGCGGAACGGCAGCGGCTGGATCCGGCTCCGGAGCAGCGAGCTCAGTACCCGCCGCAGCCGCTCCTCGTCCAGCCCGCCGATGATGCGACCGGCGCTCGCGATGGAGATGGCCTGCGTCTCCTCGGAGATGATGAGCACGACCGCGTCGGTCTGCTGGCTGATCGAGAGCGCCGCCCGGTGGCGCATGCCGTAGCGGTGCGTCGCGCGGTCCGACACATCCTCGAGCGGCAGCAGGCACGCCGCCGCGAGGATCTGCTGGTTGCGGACGATCACCGCGCCGTCGTGCAGCGGCGACCGCACCATGAAGATCGACGCCAGCAGCTCGGCGGTGAGCCGGCCGTTCACCGGCACGCCCGTCTCGGTGTAGTCCTGCAGACCCGTGCCGCGCTCGACGACGATGAGCGCGCCGTGGCGGTTCGCGCTGACGAGCAGCGCCGCTCGGACGAGCTCATCGACCACCTTGTCGACCGACTCCACCGTGGTCGGCTGCAGCAGCATGTTGAGCGGGCCGAGGCGGCCGAGCTGGCCGAGGGCGCGCCGCAGCTCCGGCTGGAACACGACCACGACCCCGAACAGCGCCACCACCGAGAGTCCCTGCAGGACCAGCGCGGTGAGCGTGAGCTTGAGCAGCACCGCGATCCCGTAGATCGCGACGATGACCACCACGCCGAGCAGCAGCTGGACGGCGCGCGTGCCGCGGATGAGAACGAGGAGGTAGTACACGAAGATCGCGACGAGCGCGATGTCGAGCAGGTTGTTCCACCCGAGGCCCTGCCCGCTCGCGAGCTGCGCGATGGCCGCGCCGAGCTGCTCCACAGCCTAGACCGCCTCGCCCAGACGCAGGGCCTCGCCCGCGAGGTCCTCTCGCCCCTCGAGCCGGAGCACCTGAGCGAGCAGGGCGCATTTCGCGCGTGCGATGTCCGGCTTGCCGATGGCACGAACGACGTCGACGAGCGCGCTCTGCGCCTCGTTGCCACCGATGCCGCTCGGGATGAGCTGCAGCAGCAGATCCACGGCCGCGTTCGTGCGTCCCGCCGCGAGATGCCGGCGCGCCGCGACGAGGGCGGTCTGGTGCGCGCGCGGATCGCGACTCGCGAGCAGCTGCGCGGCCAGCTCATCGAGCGCCGCGGCATCGAGCTCGTCGTACTCGGGTGCGTGCGTGACCGGCGCGATCGCGGCGCTCGGGCCGAAGCGCGCGGCCAGCGCCACGAGGCGCGGGTGATCGCCGAAGCGCTCGAGCGCATACGCGGCCTCGAGACGCGCGCGCGCGGCATCCCCTCCGGGGCCGGACTGCGCCTCGACGTAGCGCTCGACCTCGGCTGCCGCGCCATCGACGTCCCCGGCGAGCGAGAGCGCCGCGGCGAACCGGCGGTGCGTCGTCGTGTCACGCGGCTCCATGCCGACGGCCTCGCGGAACAGGGCGATGCCGCCATCGCGATCGCCGGCCTTGGCGAGCGCGGTGCCGCCGTCGCGCAGGATCGCGAACGCCGCGGCGCCGTCTTCGAGCTCCAGGAGCACCTTCGCGAGACCACGGTGCCCCCCGGGGAGTCCGGGGAACTTCTCGACGAGGTAGCGGAACTGCTCCTCGGCTTGACGCAGCCGGCCGGCCTGGAGGCTCTTCAGCCCCGAGGCGAGCGCGACCTTGTAGTTGAAGTCCTGCGTGGCCCTCACGGGCCTTTAGTGTGCGCTCCGGCTAGCGCTTCGTGAACTGCGGCGCCTTGCGCGCGCGCTTGAGGCCCGGCTTCTTCCGCTCCTTGGCGCGCGGGTCGCGTGTCAGGAGCCCCGCCGGACGGAGCGTGCCGCGATGCGTCGCGTCGGCCTGCAAGAGCGCGCGGGAGATGCCATGCGAGATCGCGCCGGCCTGCCCGGAGTCGCCACCGCCCTCCACCTTGACCATGGCGTTGAAGCGGCGCGCGGTGTTCGTCACGCGGAAGGGCTGCGAGGCGATCTCCGCGAGGCCCTCCCGGCCGAAGTACTCGTCGAGGGGCTTGCCGTTCACGATGACGGCGCCGTCACCGGGCACGAGCCGCACCCGCGCGATGCTCGTCTTTCGACGGCCGGTGCCCTGAAAGAATGGTGTGGTCTTCATGACGCGTCGCTCGCTCTCACTTCTTCACCTCCGTGAGCGCCTCGGGTCGCTGCGCCTGATGCGGGTGATCGGGACCCGCGTAGATGAAGAGCTTCCTGATCATCTGCTCGCCGAGCCGGTTGCGGGGCAGCATCCCGCGCACCGAGCGGCGCACGACCTCGGTGGGCCGCCGCTCGAGGAGCGCTTGCAGCGTCTCGCTGCGCAAGCCGCCCGGGTAGCCGGAGTGGCGCACGTACACCTTGTCCGTGAGCTTCTTGCCGGTGACGCGGATCTTGCCGGCGTTCACCACGACGACAGGATCGCCCGTGTCGAGGTGCGGCGTGAACATCGCCTTGTGCTTGCCGCGCAGGAGCGTGGCGATGCGCGTCGAGAGGCGGCCCAGCGTCATGCCGTCGGCGTCCACGACGCGCCAGCGTCGCTCGACCTCTCCGATCTTCGTGGCATGCGTCCTATTCGTCGTCATCGTCCTCGCTCCGCTGCTTCTGTCTCGTTCGCTCGCCGTACTCGACCGCTACCAGGCATAGCCCGCGTGCCGGTGCGCTCGGGCCCGCTTTCGCGCGGTCCCCGGACGCCACGATCCGCTCCAGCTCGGCCGCCGCGATCTTGCCGCGACCGATCCAGATCATCGTCCCGACGATCGCGCGGACCATTCCCCGAAGGAACGCGTCCGCGGTGATCTCGAGCGTGTGCACGTCGCCCTCGCGCGACCAGCGCGCCCGCCGCACCTCGCGCACACCACCCTCGCCACTGGCGAAGGCGCTGAAGTCGCGACGCCCGATGAGCGCCCCGGCCGCGACGGACATCGCGTCCGCGTCGAGCGGTCCCGGCAGCAGGTGCTCCCGGTGTCGCTCGAGCGGCTCGCGCTGCGGCGCGCAGCGGATCCGGTATTCATATGTGCGTCCCGTTGCCGAGAAGCGGGCGTGGAACTCGTCCCCGACCTCTTCCAGCCGCGAGATCGCGATGTCCTCGGGAAGGAGGGCGTTGACCCCCCGCCCCAGTGCCGCCCCGTCCAGCCCGCCGGCCGTCCGGAAGCTGATCACCTGCCCTGTCGCGTGGACCCCCGCGTCGGTCCGCCCCGCGCCTGCGATCCTCACAGGCTCGCCGCAGATCTCCGCGAGCGCGCGTTCGATCTCGCCTTGCACCGTCAGCGCGCTCGGCTGGATCTGGAACCCGGCGTACCGGGTGCCGTCATAGCCGACCGTCGCCTTGAGGTTACGCGTTAGGCCGTGCCTGCCGTGCTCTTCCTGCGAGTGGTCTTCTTCGTCGCCGGGGCCGCGCCTCTCCCACCCCGGTCGGTGGTCTCGGCCGCGTCCGCCTTCGCGCGACGCGGGATGCGCAGCCTGCGTCGCGGCCTGGCCTCCTCGGCGGCCGCGGCGTCCGCCGCGGCGGTCTCGTCAGCGCCCGGCATGAGCTCGATGAGCATCACCGGCGCGCTGTCGCCGACACGGCGTCCGAGGTGGGTGATGCGGGTGAAGCCGGACGTACGGTCCGGGTACCGCTGCGCCAGGTCAGCGAAGAGCTTCTCCACGATCTCCGGCTCGTACAGGAACGCGGTCGCCCGTCGCCGCGCGGCGAGCGTCCCCTCCTTGCCCAGGCCGATCATCCGGTCGATGAAGCCGCGGATCTCCTTGGCCTTCGCCTCGGTGGTCTTCACGCGCTCGTACCGCAGCACCGACAGCGTCAGGTTGCGCATCATCGCCTTCCGGGGCGCTGCCGGCCGGCCGAACTTGCGCTGATGTACCTGGTGGGGCACTAGCCTCGCTCCTCGTCCTTCAGCGTGTCGATGGTCTCCAGCTCGTCGGCATCGGCGGACTCGTCCTGCTCGTCGGCCGCGAGGTCATCGAGCTCGAGGCCCTCGGCCAGGGTGCCGTTCTCGCTCCCGGCGGACTCGTCGACGGCCGGCGCCTCGATGAGCCCGCGCGCCACGAGGCGCTCCTTGATCTCGTCGAGCGACTTCTTGCCGAAGTTGCGCATGCGCAGCAGCTCCTCGTCCGGGGTCTGCAGGAGCTGGCCCAGCTTGGTGATGCCGTGACGCTTCAGCGAGTTGAACGCGCGCTGCGGAAGATCCAGGTCGTCGATGAGCATGTCGGCGACCCCGGACGGCAGCGCCCCCGGCGCGGCGGCCACCGGCGCGCTGAACGCCGGCTGCGCGCGGGTGAGGCCCTGGAACAGCGAGAACTGCTGCACGAGGATCTGCGCGCCCTGCGCGACGGCCTCGTCCGGCGGCGTCGTGCCGTCGGTCCACACCTCGATGATGAGACGGTCGTAGTCGGTCACCTGCCCGACGCGCGTGTTCTCGACGTGGAAGTTGACGCGCTTCACGGGTGAGAAGAGCGCATCGATCGGGATGACGCCGATCGGCAGGCCTTCGCGGCGATCGCCGGAGGTGAAGCCGCGGCCGGTCTCGACGGTGAGCTCCATCCACAGAGAGGCGTCCGGCTCGAGCATCGCGATGTGCTCCTCGGGATTCACCAGCTCGATGTCGCTCGTCGTCTGTATGTCGCCCGCGGTGACGTCACCCGGGCCGTCCTTCTCGAGCGTGAGCGTCACGGGCTCGCCGGCGAACGAGCGCAAGCGCAGGTTCTTCAGGTTGAGGACGATCTGGACGACGTCCTCCTTCACGCCCGGAACGGTCGAGAACTCGTGCGCCACGCCGCGGATGCGCGCGGCCGTGACCGCGGCGCCCGGCAGCGAGCTCAGGAGCACCCGCCGGAGCGAGTTGCCGAGGGTCGTGCCGTAGCCGGTGGACAGCGGCTCGCATACGAACTTGCCGTAGCGGTCATCGCCCTCGAGGCGCTCGATCTTCGGGTATTCCAGTTCGACTGACATCGTCATGGGTATCTCTCCTCTAGTGGCCGCGGGTCACGCGGGTGTCCGCACACGTGTTTCCGCTCGGTGCGGCTCGCACTGCCGACTTCGTCATCAACGCGAGTAGTGCTCAACGATGAGCTGCGTATCGACCTGCGCTTCGATCTGGCCACGCTCTGGCCGGCTGGTCACGGTCACGGTGAACGTCTCGGCGTCGACCGCGAGCCAATTGGGCGTCGCCTGGGTCTTGGCCCAGCCGAGCGC
>JACDAF010000226.1 GCA_013695575.1 Chloroflexota bacterium
CGAACGGCTCGTCGAGCAGGACGAGCGCGCAAGGCTCGGTCTCGAGCCGCGCGAGCGCGGCGCGGCGGCGCTGCCCCGCCGAGAGGCGCTCCGCCGGCCCGCTCGTGTGGGGCACGCCCCAGGCGGCGAGCGCGCCGTCGACGTCGGCCGACCCGTGTCCGCGATACCGGGCGAAGAACCAGAGATTCTCGGCTGCGCTGAGCGCCCGGTGCAGCTGCGGGCGGTGCCCGAGATACAGGACGTCGGCCGGGATCTCGCGGGTCCCGCGAGCGAGCGGAAGCAGGCCCGCAAGCGCCCGGAGGAGCGTCGTCTTGCCCGCGCCGTTCTGCCCGCGGACAAGCGTGATCCCCGGGCCGATGCGCAGCTCGATCCCGCGCAGCACGGTGCGATCGTCGAGCACGACGTCGGCTGCGTGCAGGAGTGCGCTAGCCTCCACCCTCGGCATGATGCGGTGGCAGGTCCTGCGGTGCATCGCGATCGTCGCCGCCGCGATCATCGCCGCGTGCGGCGAGACACCGGCGACGGAGCCGGTGGCCCGCGGGCGGCAGGTCTACCGCGCGCTGGACTGCGGGCGATGTCACCAGATCGGAAGCGAAGGAGCACGCGTGGGTCCCGAGCTCACGCATGTCGGCACCGCGGCCGAAGAGCGCCGGCCCGGCGCCGCCCGGGAGTACCTGCGCGCCTCGCTCCAGGATCCCGGCTCGTACCTGGTTCCCGGCTACCGGGACACCATGCCGCGGGGCCTTACCCGGGGTCTCTCGCCGACCGATCTCGAGGCGCTCGTGGCGTACCTCGGCGCCCAGCGCTGACATGAGCGCTCCTAACGACCGCCGCGAGCGTCCCGTTAGCCCTGACGAGGACGCACCTCTGGTCGCCCGCGCGAAGGCCGGCGAGGCTGCCGCGTTCGGGCTCCTCTACGACCGCTACGTCGAGACGGTCTACCGGTACATTTTCTATCGCGTGCGGGATACCGCGGAGGCCGAGGACGTGACGAGCGATGTGTTCATGCGGGCCCTCCGGGCCATGCCCAGGTACGCGCCCCGCCAGCCCTTCTTGGCATGGCTGTACCGGATCGCGCGCAACGCGATCATCGACCGCGCCCGCCGGCAGCGGACCCAGGTGAGCTTCGAGGACGCGCTCCGGCACCCGGACGCCGATCGGGTCGTGGACCCTGACGCGACGCTCTTCCGCGAGGTCGACGCCCAGACGCTGCGGCAGGCGATCCGACGGCTCACCCCGCTCCAGCAGGAGGTGGTCGTCCTCCGCTACGTCGAGGGTCTCGATACCAGGTCGATCGGCCGCATCATCGGAAAGCGCGAGGGGACCGTACGCGGCATCGAGTTCCGCGCGCTCGGCGCGCTGCGTCAGCTCGTTCCATCGCGGGAGGCCCTCGGGTGAGCGAGCGGCTCCCGCGCCCTGTCGTGCGCTCCGAGTTCCGGGTCCACCTGCGCGAGGAGCTGCTCCGCGAGGCGCCGTCCGCGCTCGTCCCGGCAGCCGCGCCGCGGTCCGCTTGGTGGCGCCCGCTCGCCGCCGCGTGCGCGGCGGTGCTCGTGCTCGTCGCGGCGGACATGGCCGCGGCGCAGAGCCTGCCGGGTGAGCCGCCGTTCGCGATCAAGAGCACGGCCGAAGAGGTGCGTCTCCTCGTGGCGACCACTCGTGCGACCCGTATCGATGTCCTAGGGGAACGCGCCGAGCGCCGGCTCGGTGAGCTCCGTCGCGCAGCTGCCCAACAGCGGCCGGCGGTCGCTGCGGAGTCCTCCCTGCTTCTCGCCGACGCGCTCGATCGCCTCGCCGTCGAGGTCCTGCGGGCGAAACAGGGGGACCGGACCTCAGAGGATGATCAGGCCGTCCGGAAGGCGGAGCGTATCGCGGAGCAGCATGCGTCCGCCATCGACGCTTTGCTACCGATCGCGCCTGCCGCGGCCAAAGCGGCGCTCGAGCGGGCCGCCGAGCAGGCGAGGAAGATCCGCGCCCCGTAGACCGCCGCCCGGAACACGGACGCCTGCGCCGCGCGCGGCACTAGCGCTAGCCCGCGGTCCGCTCCGCCTCGCTCGCGCGCACGAGCTGCGGCCAGCGCCGACGGACGGCCGCGGCGATGCCTTCGGCGTCGAGCCCGTAGCGATGCCGCCAGAGCTTCTGGGATCCGTGGTCGACCCACTCGTCCGGCACCCCGAGGAGCTCGAGCTCGGCGCGCGCGCCCCGCTCCGCGAACAGCTCGCTCACGGCGGATCCGAAACCGCCCGATACGACGTGCTCCTCGACGGTGAGCATGCGCGGGGTCCGCGCGGCAAGCGCGAGCAGGCGGTCCGCATCGAGGGGCTTCGCGAATCGCGCGTTCACCACGGCCGCCTCGATGCCGTCGCGCGCGAGCTCGGCAGCCGCCTCGAGCGCCGCCTGCACGACCGTGCCGTACGCGACTATCGAGACGTCGGCTCCCTCGCGGAGCGTTTCGGACACGCCGAGCGGCAGCTCGGCGAGCGGCGCGTCGAGCGCGACACCGGCACCCACTCCGCGCGGGTATCGCAGCGCGATCGGTCCCCTGTTGGCGGCCGCGTGCTTCACCGCGGTCCAGACCATCTGGCGCAGCTCCCCTTCGTCTTTCGGGGCCATCAGCACGAACCCCGGCAGAGGCCGCAGATACGCGATGTCGAACAGCCCCTGGTGCGTGCGCCCGTCCTCGCCCACGACGCCGGCGCGGTCCATCGCGAGCACGACGGGCAGATCCTGAACGGCGACGTCGTGAACGACCTGGTCGAACCCCCGCTGCAGGAAGGTCGAGTAGATCGCGACGATCGGGATGATCCCCTGCGTCGCCAGGCCCGCGGCAAAGGTCACGGCGTGCTGCTCGCAGATACCGACGTCGAAGACGCGCTCCGGATACTCCCCGAAGAGCGGTGTGAGACCCGTGCCACCGGGCATCGCGGCCGTGATCGCGACCACGCGGTCGTCGCGCCGCATCGACTCGCGCACCGTGTCGGCGAACACCTGCGTGTATTGGGGAGCCGTCGCTGGAGACGACCCGGAGGCGGACACTCCATGCCACCTCTGGTTGTCCTCCTCCGCGGGACCGTAGCCGTGGCCCTTCTGCGTGTTCACGTGGACGAACACGGGGCCGTCCTGGAAGTCGCGCGCCTTCCGGAGCACGCCCTCGAGCGCGAAGAGGTCATGGCCATTCGCCGGGCCGAAGTACGTGAAGCCAAGCTCCTCGAAGAGCACGTTGGGCATCAGGATCACCTTGAGGCTCGTCAGGATGCGCCGTGCCGCCTCCTCTGCGAGCGCGCCTGCCGGCAGCTTCTCGAGCACGGTCCCGGTGAGATGCCGCAGCCCGCGGTACGGACGGGCGGTCCGGAACGCCTCGACCATCCGCGAGACCGCCGCGACCTGTGGACGCGACAGGTCGTCGATGCGCGCCGTGTCGAGCATTCGGGAGAGGGCACCGACGTTGGGTGAGATGCTCATGCCGTTGTCGTTCAGCACGACCACGAGGCGCGTGCGCAGGTGGCCGACATTGTTGAGCGCCTCGAAGGCCATGCCCGCCGTCAGCGCGCCATCGCCGATCACCGCGACGACGTGATGCTTCTCCCCCTTGAGGTCGCGCGCGACCGCCATCCCATGCGCCGCCGAGATCGATGTGCCGGCATGTCCGGCGCCGAACTGGTCGTGCGCCGACTCCGTCCGCGTGAGGAATCCTGAGATGCCGCCGAACTGGCGCAGCCGGTCGAATTCCTCGCGCCGGCCCGTGAGGATCTTGTGCACGTAGCCCTGGTGCCCGGTGTCCCAGACGAGCTTGTCACGCGGGGAATCGAAGACGCGGTGGAGCGCCACCGTGAGCTCGGTGGCGCCCAGGCTGGAGCTGATGTGACCGCCCGTCTGCTGGACGGCCTCGACCGTGAACCCGCGGATCTCGCGGCAGAGCTGCAGCAGCTCATCCTTGTCGAGGGTCTTGAGGTCGCGCGGATGATCGATCCGCTCGAGCACGCTCACGTTCGAATACTAGTATCGGAGGCGGTCCATCTCGGCCCTGAGATGTCGATCTCGGCCGCGAGCTGAAGGGCCCACTCCGCGAGCGCCTCGGCTGACGGGTGGAGCCGGTCGGCCGCGAGCATGCCGGCCTCCGCCTGCCGCCGCATGAGTGGTCCGAGGTCGATGTAACGTGCCGCGGCACGTTCCGCCTCTGAACGCATGACGAGATTGAAACGATCGATCGTCGCTCGTAGCGCGGCCGGCTCGCCGAAGCCGCGCGCCGCCGGTGAGAGCGACCAATCGGGCTGCGGCAGCGCGTATATCGAGAAAGGGCTGACCGTCGCATCGACCAGCTCGGCAAAGATCCTCCGGAGCTCCCAGCGGTAAGTGATCTCATCGCTCCGCCGCACGATGTCGTTCGCCCCGATGGCGAGCGTGACGATGGTCGGCCGGCCCGTGCGCGCGAGCGGCAGCTCCGCCTCGATGAGCGCTCCGGTCGTATACCCGTTCACCGCCGGGTTCGCGAGCGCGACGTCGATACCGCGCTCGTGCCACAGCCTGACGAGCTGCGCCGGAAAGGAGCGCTCTTCGCCGACTCCGGTGCCGATGGTGAAGGAGTCGCCGAGCGCGAGGTAACGGTGTGGTGCAGGTGACACCGCCGGACCTCCGCACGCCATCGCGAATACGAGCACGATCAGTCCTGTTCTAGGCTTGAGGAGCTTCTGGGGTCCGGGAGGAAGGGGCTTCGCGAAACCGAGCCGCGGGAGCCCCCGAGAGGCTCATAAGAGGAGACCACGTGAGCGACTTCGACCTCGTCATCATCGGCGGCGGGCCTGCCGGCCTCACGGCGGGGCTGTATGCCGCGCGCGCGAACATGAACGCCGTCCTCCTCGAGGCCAAGGACGTCGGTGGTGAGATCCTGAACACCGACCTCATCGAGGACTGGCCCGGCGAGGAATCGATCACCGGGCGCGCACTCGCCGACAGGATGGCCGGCCATGCGCGGAAGTTCGGCCTTCGCGTCGAGACGTACGCACCCGTCGAGAAGGTACGCACCGAAGGCGATCGAAAGATCATCACGATGGCCGACGGCACGGTGCACACGGCGCTCGCCGTCATCGTGTCGGTGGGCGGCGAGCCCATCAAGCTCGGCGTGCCGGGTGAGGTCGAGTACCACGGCCGCGGGGTCTCCTACTGCGCGGTCTGTGATGGAGCGTTCTTCAAGGGCGCCGACCTGGCCGTCGTGGGTGGCGGCGACTCCGCGTTCCAGGAAGGACTCTTCCTCACGCGATTCGCGAAGAAGCTCTACGTGGTCCACCGCCGGGGCGAGTTCCGCGCCCAGGCGATCCTGCAGGACCGGCTGCTCGGCATGGACCAGGTCGAGATGATCACTCCCGCGCAGGTGCGGGAGATCGGCGGGAACGGCGACGTAAAGTGGATCGACGTCGTGCGCGAGGGCAAGCTCGAGCGCGTGCCGGTCGAGGGGGTGTTCATCTTCATCGGGTTCAAGCCGGTCGGCCGGCAGCTATTCGAGGATCACATCGATCACGATCCGAGCGGCTATCTCGTCACCGACCAGTACATGCAGACCAACATACCCGGCGTCTACGCCGTCGGGGACACCCGCCAGCAGCTCGCGAAGCAGATCACCACGGCAGTCGGAGATGCGACGACCGCGGTGCTCCACGCCGAGCGCTACATCGAGGAGCTGAAGCACGCCGAAAGAGCCTTCCCCAAGGCCGAGCGGGCGGCCGTCGCTGAGGCGACGCGCGCGCTGCGCACCCTCCGCGTCCGCGCGGGCCAGACCGTGATCCGTCAGGGTGAGCGCGGCGAGGACTTCTTCATCGTGATGCGGGGCACCCTGGAGATCGTGCACACCGATGTGGCCGGCGCCGACAAGATGGTGAGAACGGTGGGTGAGGGGGACTCGTTCGGTGAGATCGCGCTCCTCGGCGACGGCACCCGCACCGCCGCGGTCCGCGCCGTCACCGACAGCGAGATCTTGGTCATGGGCCGCGACGCGTTCTCGCGGATCGTGTCGAGCAGTCCGGCGGCCCGCGAGGAGATCGAGGCGCGTGCCGCCGAGCGCATCGCCGAGCTTCGTGGGGGTGGGGTGCGATAGCGCGATAGCTGTCTCAGGCGGAGCTGGAGGTGGTCCTCGGTGGAGGCGCGAGCCTCTTCACGTAGGCGACGACGTCGTGCAGGTCGAACGGCTTCTTGATGAACGCGGCGACGCCCCGGTCCCGCAGCTCGGCGGCGTGCTCACGGGCGGTGCCGGTCTCGAACATCACGGGGACCACGCGTAGCCGCTCGTCCTCGCGCATGTGGTCGTAGACCTCGATACCAGAGATGCCGGGAAGCTTTACGTCGAGCAGCACGAGGTCCGTGTTCACCGTCTCGAGAGCGCGGAGCGCGTTAGTGCCGGACGCCACCGAGAGCGCCAGGTAGCCGCTCTCGTCGTTGATCGCGCCCGCCAGGAGCTCGCGGACCGGCGCGTCGTCCTCCACCACGAGGACGACCCGGACCGCGCGCGGGGTCGGCTTCGTCACCGCGCTCGAGCCCTGCGCGTCCCGTGCCACCGGACTCGGGGCCGCCCCGCCCGTTACCGATCTGACGCCGGGATGTGCGTTCGACCGCGGCCGCCCCGCCGGCCACGCCCGCCGCGCGAGCCCCGCCGGGTCGTCTTTTTCGCAGCCGCGGCTCCCGCTGCCGCTTCGGGGAGCGCGGGAAGGGCCAGGGGTGGCTCCAAGGCGGCAGGGCTGTCGCCGTTCTGGCCGCTGAACGAGCCAAGAATGCCACGGGCCTCTGGCGCACGTCGCTCGAGCACATAGCCCGCCTTCTTTCCGTGGTCGTCAGGCGTGATGACACCGCGCTCGGCCGCGGCGCGAATGGTCGCATCGAGCCGGTCACCTTCGACGCGGGCGAGGAGCTCGGCGAAGAGGGCCGTGTTCACCCAGTCGGGTGAATCAGGATCGGTCTTGGCCGTGCTCACGAAGTTGAACAGGTGCACGATCCCTGACCCCGGCTTGCGGGCGTACGCCGCGAGCGGATGGTCCTCCTGGAGCCAGCACATGGTGATCTGCCGATCGTCCTTCGCGACCTGCTCGGTGGCGATGACCCCACGCTCCTCGGCGATGTTGAAGAGGGTCTCCAACAAGGTCCGCCGGGCCGTGCGGCCCCGCGCCAGGCCGCCCGGCTGATCGGCGCGCGACAGCGGATCGAGGACCGCTTCGACGGCGGGGACGCGCCGGGTATCCCGGCTCGTGACCGTGTCGATCCGACGCAGGATCCGGACGAGGTGGAAGAACGTCTCCGCGACGAGCGGCGATGCGAAGCTCGGCGAGAGCAGCTGCCTCGCCTTCGCGCGACTGCGCGCTGGCATCGTGCCCGTGATGTGGCCCTGCTCGATCGCCGCATCGATGCGCTGCTCGAGCACGCTCGAGGCTTCCTTCTCGGAGAGCGGCACGACCGACTGGACGAAGTCGCCGCGCGGCATCGAGTCGACCTTTAGCGCGACGAGCTGGTCCAGCAAGAGCACGGCGAGGCGCCGCTGCTCCTTCTCGGAATCGGGTTCGCCCGTCGGCACAACGGCGGGGACGGTCGGCGCGGGCTTGGCGCGCGTGAGCGCGCCGCCGCGACCGCGACCGCCGCGGGCGCGGCGCAGGACAGGCGCGGAGAGCAGGCCGTTCGTCCCCGGCGGCGCGACCTTGTCCGCCTGCGTGTCGTCGGTCCGCAGCTGGCCCGTACGGGTCCAGCGGGCCTCGGGGATGAGATCCTCGAGGAGGAAGACCTCGTCGCGGAGGTAGGGCGAGTCGCGGAGCTCGTTCGCGAGCGACAGGTCGCCCGCGACGAGATAGACGTTCTTGTCCTCGTCTTTCAGGGCCTTGCAGAGCGCGTTCAGGTCACGGTCGCCCGAGACGATGAACCAGACCTGTAGCTCGGGGCGATCCTTGTACAGGAGCTTCATCGCGCGGGTGATCAGGACCGCGTCCGAGCGGCCCTTCAGGATGCGACCGCTCATGCGCTGCGCGACGGCGATCGGCTCGATCCCCGTGAACTCGAGGGCCA
Organism: Chloroflexota bacterium; assembly: GCA_013695575.1. Taxonomy (GTDB): domain Bacteria; phylum Chloroflexota; class Limnocylindria; order P2-11E; family P2-11E; genus JACDAF01. The sequence goes on from JACDAF010000226.1 coordinate 8,032, forward strand.
TCAGGAGGGTGTCGTCCTGCGTGGCCACCTCCTGGCCGAAGATCGCGAGCTTGACCCGGACCGGGCCGAACTCCGCGGCTTTCTTGAGGATCGCCTGCAGGATCGCGAGGGTCGACGGCAGCGGGCCGGTGGTGTGCTGCCGGAGCGTGTAGTAGACGTTCTCCCAGTCAATGAGGAGGGCGACGTCGGGCAAGGTGGTTCTCCATATGTTGGCGCGCGTGCCGCCCGACTCGCTCGCGGACCCTCTCGCGAGGGTCACGCGCCCTGCTCTCCCGTCGCCGCTCCCCACCGCTTTCTTCGATGGAGCTCGTCGTGAGCACGTTCATCACGAACGCTTCGGCCGTCGCGCGCCTGTATCTCCTGTAAGGATACGCTCCCGCGAATGCGCGAGGCGGATCTCGGCGGGATCGTCGACAGCGCGACGCGCCGTGGGGCCGTGTACGCGGATGCGCGTTGGGTGGAGCGCGAGACGGAGAAGGTCGATCTCAAGGACGGCACCGTCGAGGCGATCGACCGCTCCGCCGACCGCGGCGTCGGTGTGCGCGTTCTGGTGAAGGGCGCGTGGGGCTTTGCCGCGACCGACCACACCGACGACGCGGCGCTCGCGCGCCTCGTCCCCGAAGCGCTCTCCCGCGCGGACGCGTCGTCTCGCGTGCAGCGGCGCAGCGTCGTCCTGGCTCGCGTCTCACCACAGCGTGGCGAGTACCGGACCCCCCTCGAGCGTGACCCGTTCAGCGTCCCGATGGCGGAGCGCATCGACTTGCTTCGTGCGGCCGATGACGTGATGAGGGGCGAGCACATCCGCACACGCCGAGCGGGCATCACCGCCTATCGCACCAGGAAACACCTTGTCACGAGCGAGGGCACCGACGTGTCCCAGGAGATCGTCGAGTCAGCGGCAGGCATCTCCGTGCTTGCGGTGAAGGCCGGAGCGAAGCCCGTGAACCGGTCGGAAATGCGCAACGCGAAGCAGGCGGGCTGGGAGTTCATCGAGGAATGCGACCTCGTCGCACGCGGCCGGCGCTACCGTGCCGACGCGCAGGGGACGCTCGACGCGCCTCCCGCTGAGGGTCGCGTGGCGGATGTGATCCTCGACCAGTCGTTCCTGGCCCTGCTCGTCCACGAATCGTGCGGTCACCCCACCGAGGCCGACCGCGTCCTCGAGCATGAGGTCGCCTTCGCCGGAACGACGTTCATGTGGCCGAACGACCGTGGCAGCCTCCG
>JACDAF010000236.1 GCA_013695575.1 Chloroflexota bacterium
GGGTGACGCTCGGGGCCGACACCCTTGTGCTCGTAGACCGGGAGGTCCTCGGCAAGCCACGTGACCTCGGGCACGCCCGGGCCATGCTGCACCGGCTCGCCGGCCGCGAGCACATCGTCCGGACCGCGGTGGCGCTGCTGGGCGTCGCGGGCCGACGGATCGGCTTCGCCGTCCGCTCGCGGGTCTGGACGAAGCCGGCCGACCCCGGCAGCATCGAAGCATTCCTCGCGACCGGAGAGCCGCTCGGCAAGGCCGGCGCGTACAACATCCAAGGTGCGGGCAGCGCGCTCATCGCGCGGTACGAGGGGTGCTACTCGAACATCGTCGGTCTGCCACTTTGCCATGCGTACCATGCCCTGCGCCGCATGGGCGTCGTGACCCGGCATCTCCCGGAAGTCGCGTTCGAAAGGCTGTACGGCTTCACCTGTCCCGCCGCGCGCTGCGCCGCCGCACAGGGGCGCATCCTCGGCGACGGCGCCGAGTACGACTCGTGGTCTTGAGGAAATCAGATGAGCGTTGCGCGTGCGACGGCGCCGGTCTCGGGCCCTGCCTGATCCAGCATGGCGCCATCGGGCGCCCAGATGCTCGAACGGCCAGCGGCCTGGGTGAGTCCACCGCCGGTCGACCCGGCGAAGCTGGCCACCACGACCCACACGTGGTGGTCGGTGGCCACGTGGCGGGCGCGCTCATCCTGGAGCGCTGCCTCTTCGGCTGAATTCATGGTCGCGGCGACGTAGGCGTCGATACCCAAGTCGGCGGTGTCGGCCGCGTGCTGTGGGACACCGGTGTCCTTGCAGATGGCAAGACCGAGGCGCCAGCCGTCAACGTCGAGCGCGGCTGGCTTGTCGCCCGGGGTGAACCGGTCGGACTCGGTCGCTGACAACCACATCTTGCGGTAGGCGACGGTGGCCCCGGTGGCCTCGACCGCCACCATCGCGATGTACGACCGACCGGCCTTGCCGCGCACCGCGGCTCCCACCAGCGCCAACGACCCCGCCTCGGCACAGGCCTCCACGATGGGAGCGAGTCGCGGATCCTCGGCCGTGATCGCAGGGGCATCCAGCTCGTACCCGCAGAGAGAGAGCTCGGGAAAGACCACCACCCGGGCGCCTGCGGAGCGAACTGTCGCGGCGTGCATCACCGCGTTGATCGCGACGTCGTACGGCGTGCACAGCGGCTGGGCGACCGCGATGCTCAACGGCCCGCGCATACGGACCCCTTCCCTTGACGGCCAGGGCAGGACATCAGAGACCAATCATGGGGGCTCACGAGCCGGGCTCCGGGACACGCCACTAGGCGGGAATCGCCGTCCCGTCCGCCGCCAGCTCATCCTGGGCGACGCGCAGGAGCGCTGCGGTCGTCACGATCTCGGCCGCCCATGTCGCCGAGCCGACCCGGACGTTCCAGCGAGCGCCGCCGAACGCACGCACCGTCGTCGTCATCGTGCGGATGAGCTCGTCGAGGCGTGCCTGCAGCAGCACCGCGAGTCGCGCGGCTCGCTCGGGATCACCGGCGGCGGGCGCGAGGAGCGCCACACCCGTCTCGCCGTAGCGGTACGCGTCGACGTCGCTGCCGAAGAGCGTGCCTACCGCGCCGAGCGTCGCGCGGATCGCCCGATGGACCATCGCGCGCTGGTGCGCGACCTGTGGGTGCTCGAGGTCGATCGCGCCGAGCACCACGACGAACGCGCGGCCGCCATCGCGCGCGCCCGCCATCCATTCGCGGATCGTGGCCACGAGCACCTGGTCGAGGTACGCGTCCGCAACGCGTGCCTCGCAGCGTGGCGCGGGCGGCTGGCTCACCACGGGGGGACTGATTGGCGCGGTCTCGCCGACGATGCGGGCGACGGACGGCATGACCGCCCGCCAGCGCGCAAGCTCCTGCACACGCTCCGCGGCACCGACCGCGGTGAGCGTCACCGCGCCGTGTGGCGCTGGCTGCAGGTGGCCGTTCTCCAGGAGCGACTGCAGGGCGCGGCTAAAGGCGCCGGTCGCGAAGGGAAGCTGCGCCGCGGTCGCCCGGAGGAGCAGGAGGTTCGGCCTGGCCGGGCCGGCGGCCAGCGTGTCCAGGATGAAGAGGCGGAAGTACGCGGTCGCGAGGCCGGTCGCGGCAAGCCGCTGCATTTCGGGTCCCCTTCGAGTTGCTGCTCGGGTGGGGTATCGGTCAGGGCTTGCCGCGCGCCCCTTGGACGGCCTGCGCCACCACTGTGATGACCTGCACCGCGGCGAAGATCCCGATGCCGGCCGCGACCTGCCCGTACCCGAGGATCCCGAAACCGCTCGCGAGGCCGACGAGCAGGCCCGCTCGGACCATGCACTCGTTCGGGTGGACGACGAGCCGTGGGACCATCGCTACTTGTCCGTGTCCATGGCCTTGGCGATCGAGGCGAGGAAGTCCTTGTTCGTCTTGGTCTTCGAGAGGCGCTGGATCAGGAGCTCGGTGCCTTCGATCTGGCCGACCGCCGAGAGCATCTTCCGCAGCAGGACGACCTGACGCAGGGTCTCCGCGCTGAGAAGGTTCTCCTCCCGCCGGGTGCCCGAGGCCGGGATGTTGATGGCCGGGAAGGTGCGGCGCTCCTGCAGCTTGCGGTCGAGGATCATCTCGGAGTTGCCGGTGCCCTTGAACTCCTCGTAGATGACGTCGTCCTGGCGCGATCCGGTCTCGACGAGACACGTGGCGACGATCGTCAGCGATCCACCGCCTTCGATGTTCCGCGCTGCGCCGAAGAAGCGCTTCGGCGGGTACAGCGCGACGGGGTCCATGCCACCGGAGAGGGTCTTGCCGGACGCCGGGATAGCGAGGTTGTACGCGCGGGCGAGCCGCGTGATCGAATCGAGCAGGATGACGACGTCCCGCCCCGACTCGACGAGGCGCTTCGCGCGCTCGAGCGCGAGCTCGGCGACGCGTGTGTGGTTCTCGGTCGGCTCGTCGAAGGTGGAGGCGAAGACCTCGCCCTTCACCGACCGGCGGATGTCGGTGACCTCCTCGGGCCGCTCGCCGACGAGCACGACCATCATGTGCACGTCGGCGTGGTTGCCCGTGATCCCCCCCGCGATGTCCTTCAGGAGCGTCGTCTTGCCGGCCTTCGGCGGCGACACGATGAGCGCGCGCTGGCCCTTGCCGAGCGGGTTGACCAGATTCATGAGGCGCTGGCTGATGTTCGCGCCCTCGATCTCGAGATCGAACATCTCGTCGGGGAAGATCGGGACGAGGCTCTCGAACACCGGCCGGCGCTTCGCTACCTCCGGATCGACGCCGTTCACCGCCTCGACGCGCAGCAGCGAGAAGTACTTCTCGTGGTCCTTCGGTGGACGCGTCTGGCCGATGACGAAGTCGCCGGTCCGCAGCCCGAAGCGGCGGACCTGGCTCCCAGACACGTAGACGTCCTCGGGAGAGGGAAGCAGGCTGCGCCGCCGCAGGAATCCGAACCCTTCCTCGACGATCTCGAGGATCCCCTGCGCGAGGATGTTGCCCTGCGCCTCGGCCTGGGCCTGAAGGATCCGGAGGACCAGATCGTCCTTCTTCTTGATCTCAGCGAGGTCCGGGACGGAAAGCTCCTTGCCAAGCGTCTGAAGGTCCTTGCCCGCCATCTCGTTCAGCTCGGTGATCGCGTACCACCTGCGCTGCGGCGCATCGGGCGCGGGCTGAGCGTCCGCAGGCTGGCCGTTCTCGCGGGGATCGCGGGCGGGGCGGCGCTCGAACCGGCGAGGCTCACCGTTCGCGCGTGGCGGTGGCGCGGGCGGGCCCTCGGCTCGGGCTTCGGTGCTCGGTGTCGGTTCCGGCGAAGGCGCGGCATCCTCCGGCTCGGGTGTCCGGGTGGCCTGGTTCTCCAATGGCTGAGGCTCCTTAGGTATTGGGATACATCTTTAAGCGGCACTTGTTTCACGGTACCGGGGGCCTGTGGCCGCGCCCGGCTATGGAAGGAGACTCCCGCTAGTGTACACGTGCCGAATGAAGGCCGCCGTTCCGTCGGTGAAGCGTGAACGGAGCTCCTCGCGAACCACGCGCGTCGCCCGCATCACGGGGGCCTTCAACACGCGCACGCAAGGAGGGCCGGACGGCGATCACCGTCCATCTCACCGTCGGCTATCCGGACCCGACCGCGACGCGCGGCCTCCTGCGCGCGGCGGTGGATGGCGGCGCCGACCTGGTCGAGCTGGCGTGCCGGCGCGGATCCCAGCGAGCAGATGCGACATCCATCGAGAGCTACGTTCCTG
>JACDAF010000256.1 GCA_013695575.1 Chloroflexota bacterium
TCGCGCGGCGCAGCCCCGGATCATCGAATGCGGCGCCGAGCAGGTCGTCCAATTGCGACCGCATCGCGTCGGGCAAGCTGTTCCAGAGCGATCGCATCGCGGCCATGCCGCCCGCGAGCTGCCGCAATAGGTCGTCCCAGTCCCCCGCCTGTCCGGCGAGCTCCGGGTACTGACGCTGGAAGGCCTCGAAGTCGGGGTCACCACCCTCCATCCGCTCACGCAAGGCGCGATTGAGGTCGCGCATCATCTGCCGCGTCCGCTCGATCTTCTCAGGGTTGAGGTCCTTCAGCGAATCACGCATGTTCCTGAAGTACGAGCCGAGCACCTGCTCCTGCAGCTGATTCAGGAGCTCCTGGTACTTCTCCGCGGCCTTCTGCTCAACGAACTCGTATTCCTTGAGGGCGCGAATGGCGCGCGCGACGTCCGGAGGCAATGAGTCGAGCTGCGCGAGACGATCCTGCGCGAGCCGCTCCATCGCCGCCTTGAGCTCGGGATTCGGCGCCTCGCTGTCGCGGCGGCGCTCGAGCCCTTCACGCTCGAGGCGCTTGACCTCTTCGAGCTTCTCCTCCAGCTCCTTGAAGATGCCGGAAAGCCCGTGCCGCTCCGCCCGCCGGCGCCGGGCTTCGCGTAGCCGCTCGTGCAGATCCTGCAAGCCCTCCATCCGCCCGGGAATCCCCCAACGCGCGAGGCGGGCCAGCGCGTCCTCGAGGTCGCCGCCCGCGAGCAGCTCATCAGACATCGCTCCGAGCAGCTCGTCGGCCTCGAGAGCATCGAGGCGTTGCGTGCCGTCCCAGCGCGAGTAGCGGAGGTGGTCGAAGGGGCCGGGGAGCCCGGAGGGCTCGGTCGGGCTAAGCCCTCCCTCGCTGGTCATGCGCGGAACGTGGACCGCGCTTCGCCGCGCTCCTTGTTGAGCTTGCGGTTGAGGTGCAGACCCTCGAGGACGAACTCCACGGCGGCGGCGATGGCGGCCGGATTCCCGTGCGCGCCGAGCTTCGCGACCGCACCCTTCATCCCGGGGATCTGCAGCGCCTGCTTCACGTACTCCTGGCTCGGGAGGGCGGGGGAGACATGCATCGTCGCGCCTCGCTGGAACGCGGCGAGCAGAGAGTCGAACTCCGCCAATGAGAACGTGCGGTTGAACACGTTCAGCACGGATCGCTGGACCAGCCGATCGACGACGCGCTCCTCGGTGAGATCGCCGACGGTCTCCAGCTCGATCTTGCCAGCCGTCGAGGCGAGCACCGCGGGGAGGTCGCTGATGCGCGGCACGATGTTCGTCTCGCCGGTACGGAGCGCCCGCTTCAGCGCGCTCGATACGAGATTCTCGTAGTTCGAGATCGTGACGCGCACCGAGACTCCTGAGCGCTGTGAGATGTCCGACGACTTCCGCGCAAGGTGCGAGAGCTCGGCCAGGATCTCCTTCATGTAGCCGGGGACGGTCGTGACGAGGCCCTCATCCGTGTACGACTGCCGCTCCTGCTCCATGATCCCGACCTCGGTCGCGATCTCCCGCGGGTAATGGGTCCGGATCTGCGAGCCGAACCGGTCCTTGAGCGGTGTGATGATCCGCCCGCGGTTGGTGTAGTCCTCGGGATTGGCCGATGCCACGACCATGAGGTCCAGCCGCAATCGCACCTTGTAGCCGCGGATCTGCACGTCGCGCTCTTCCATGACGTTGAGGAGGCCGACCTGCACGCGCTCCGCGAGGTCCGGCAGCTCGTTCAGCGCGAAGATGCCACGGTGCGTTCGCGGCAGCAGCCCGTAGTGGATCGTCATCTCGTCCGAGAGGTAACGCCCCTCGGCGACCTTGATCGGGTCCACTTCTCCGATGAGGTCCGCGATCGAGATGTCGGGCGTCGCGAGCTTCTCGCTGTAGCGCTGCTCGCGCGTGATCCAGACCAGCTCGACGTCGTCGGTGTCGTTCGCAACGCGGTACCGGCACGCCGCGCAGATGGGTGCGAATGGGTCGTCGTTGACCTCGCATCCGGCGATCGCGGGGACCACCTCGTCGAGAAGGCTCACAAGGAGGCGCGCGATGCGGGTCTTCGCCTGCCCACGCTCACCGAGCAGCATGACGTCCTGGCCCGAGAGGATGGCATTCTCGAGCTGCGGCATGACGCTCGTCTCATAACCGATGATGCCAGCGAACAATGGCCTGCGCTCCGAGAGCGCGCCGATGAGGTTGGAGCGGAGCTCTTCCTTCACCGTGCGCGGGCGATATGGTGTCTCGCGGAGCGCGCCGATGGTGGCCGGGCGTGCCGTCACGATCCCACCGGGTCCCCGCGCAGTCGGCCCCGAGCCGGCTCGTGGCGGAATCCGGCGAGCGCCGCACGCGCGGACGGGATGTCGCGCACGCCGCGTGCGACGAGCGCCTCGAGGAAGTCCGTTCGGCGCTCGAGGTTCGCGCGCAGCTCGTCCAACAGGCGAGGTGCGGCCGTGCCCGACCGGGGATCAAGGGATCTTTGGACCAGCTCGCAGAGCAGCTCGAGCTGCGCAGCGTCGTGGTGCCGGTGCGTGTCCGTCGGCCCATCCCAGTCGACAAGCGGCACGAGATCGCGGACGCGATGGAGCGACACGAGTCGTCGCGCGATCCCGCCTCGCGAGGTGCCGTACATACGCATCACCGCGAGAAGCTCGACCCGGGCCACGTCGGCTCGCGCGACGCCGAGCTCGTCGGTGAGCTGTGTGACGGCCTCCTCCGCGCTGTCCGCATGAAGCGTCGAGGCGAGCGCATACCCCCGTCTCAGCGAGCGGAAGACGCGAACCGCCTTGGGGCCCCAGAGGTAGACGGGCAGGTGGGATGACAGCTCGTTCGCCAGGAGCAGCGTTCGCTCGGGCAGCGTTTGACCGAGGTAATCGAACGTCTCCGACCAGCCGCGGATGAAGACGCGACGCACGTCGGCCGGAAGGAAGTCGAGGAAGGCCGTCAGCGTCGTGGTCTTCCCGGAATGGGGCTGCTCCGCCGCGATGAGCAGCGATCCATGCGACTCGAGGACCATCCATGCGAGAGCTGCGGTCCGCGCGTCGAAGTTCCCGGCATCCAGCAGCTCGGTCACGGACATCGGGACGGGCGGCTCCCAATTCCAGCCCCACCATCCCACGGGCACGTCGTAGTCGCGGGGCGAAAGGGGCCGCTCCAACACCGGATGATGACGCTGCATGACGGTCGATCGAGCCTAGCATGCGATCGTTTCAGCTCCGGCCCTCGCGGCCCGCTAGTCTCGACGGCGTGACGCGCGATGAGCGTGGTGCCACTAACGCCACGCCTCCGGCGGATGCGCGCGCCGTCGATGATCCCTCGCGGCTCGCCGACGAAGCGCGCGCGCAGCGCGAGAAGACGGCCGCGGAGCTTCGCTCCACACCCCTGCCGATGGAGACCGAGCCCGCGACGACGTATCGCGCGTGACGGAGGTCCGATTCGCCAGCGTGGCCGAGCTCGGCGCCCTGCTGCGGAGGCGCAAGGTGTCGGCCGTCGAGGTCGCGGCCGCGGTGCTCGACGTGCTCGAGGCCGAAGGGCCCAGCTACAACGCAGTGGCGGCGTTGCTGCGCGAGCGCGCGCTGCGGGAAGCGCGGCTCGCGGATCGCACACTGTCAAGAGGACCGCCGCGCTCCCCGCTCCTCGGCATCCCGTACGGGGCGAAGGACCTTCTCGCCGCCGTCGGTGCCACGACGACCTGGGGCGCGCCGCAGTTCGCCGCGCAGACCTTCGATGCTGACGCCGGCGCGATCGTGAAACTGCGCCGCGCCGGCGCAGTCCTGGCCGCGAAGCTGGCGATGGTCGAGCTCGCGGGCGGGGGAGGCTACCGATACCCGAGCGCGTCGCTCCAGGGGCCGGGCCTCAATCCGTGGGACACCGGCCGGTGGTCGGGCGGCTCGTCGAGCGGATCCGGATCCGCCGTGGCGGCGGGCCTGGTCCCGTTCGCGCTGGGCTCGGAAACGAGCGGCTCCATCGGGACGCCCGCTGCGTACTGCGGCGTGACGGGGCTGCGGCCGACGTACGGTCTGGTGACGCGGCGCGGCGCGATGGCGCTCTCGTGGACGCTGGACAAGATCGGGCCGATGGCACGCACCGCCGAGGACTGCGGCATCGTGCTCGAGGCGCTCGCCGGTCCGGACCGCGGTGACGCGTCCGTGACCGGAAAGCGCTTCCGCCGGCTCGACCGGCGCCAGTCCGTCGCGGTGATCCGCTCCGTCCGCATCGGCCACTCCGGTGACGAGCTCGCGCTCGCCACGCCGGAAGCTCGCGCCGCGCTCGAGAAAGGCATTGCGGAGCTCCGCCGGGTGCTCAGGGTGAAGACGGTCAACGCCACGCTGCCCGAGGGCCTGCCGTACGGCGCGATGGTATCGACCGTTCACGCGGCGGAGGGTGCTTCCATCTTCGCCGAGCTCATCGAGAGCGACGGCTGGGAGGAGCTGCGCGACGCGCGCCAGAAGGCCGGACTCCGCGAGGCGCTCGAGATCCGAGCGCGTGATTACCTTCGCGCGATGCGGCTACGCACCGTCCTGCAGGAGCGGCTCCGCACGCTGTTCCGCGACGTCGACGTGCTGCTCTCGTTCGGGCGTCACACGACGGCCACCCGCGTCGACGATCCGCTCGACCGCGTGGTGCCGGCGACGCAAGCGCAGGCGCAGCGACCGACCGGCAACGTCGCGCTCATCCCGGCGGGGAACCTCGCGGGCCTCCCGGCGATCTTCTTCCCGTGTGGCTTCGGCACCGACGGGCTCCCGGTCGGCCTCCAGCTCGTCGGGCCGCCGCTCTCGGAGCCTCTGCTTGTCGCGCTCGCCGAGGCCTACCAGCGCGCGACCGACCACCACCTCAGACGGCCGCCGCGACCCGTTCGCCGAGCAGGCGCGTCATCGCGAGATCGTGGCCGTAGGGGAACATGATATTCGCGTCCTCGGCGCCCGCCGAGGCATGCTCGCGCAAGCGCGCCGCGACCTGCTCGGGCGAGCCGACCATCGCGCCCGGCCGCGCCTTCCGCCACTCGGCTGGCGTCGTCTTCGCCTTGGCCGCGCTGCGCTACGACGTCGTTCGCCGCCGCGGCGTCCTCTCCGATGACGGCGTACAGGAACGCGCTCCGGCGGAGCGTCGTCGGGTCGCGCCCCACCGCTTGGCAGGCCTCGTCTATGTCGCGCATCCCGCCCCGCACCTGCTCCGGCGTCGGGAAGCCGCCCTCCGGCAGCCAGTTGAAGGCCTGGGCCCACCGTGCGGCGATCCGGAGGATGCGCGGCCGCCGCCCGCCGATCCAGATCGGCAGCGGGTGCTGCAGGGGCTTGGGCGCGCACAAGGCGTCCTCGACGCGGTAGTGCTTGCCCACGAATGTCGCGCGTTCCTCGTTCCACATGCGCGTGCAGATCTCGAGCGTCTCGACGAGCTGGTCCACTCGCGTCGCCGCCGCCGGGAAGTCGAAGCCGTAGGCCTTGTACTCGAGCTCCTTCCAACCCGCGCCGATCCCGAACTCGAGACGCCCGCCGGACAGGTGGTCGACTCCCGCGGCGATCTTGGCAAGGAGGGCGGGGTTCCGGTAGGACTGGCAGGCGACCATCGTCCCGAGACGGATCGTTGAGGTGTCGCGGGCCAGGGCCGCGAGCGCCGTCCACGCCTCGAGACAGGGTGTGTTCTGGCTGTCGCGGTTGAGGAACAAATGATCGGAGAGCCAGACAGCGCGCAGGCCGGTCCGTTCCGCCTCGCGCGCGACCGCGAGCATCTCTCCGTACGAAAAGCCGAACTGGGGCTCGATCTGCACGCCGAGATCCACGGACCAAGAGTACGGCCCGAGCAGGCTCGCAATCGAGCGGCGCCTCACGCGCTTGACCTGGCCGCGATACTTCTGACCAATGCTTCGCCGCGCCAGCGCTTTGGTCATCGCCGCGCTCGTCGCCGCGGGATGCGGCGGCAGTGCCGCCTCCGGGAAGAGCAGCGCGACCCAGGATCCCAGCTCGTTCCTCGCCGCGCCGTCGAACCAGCGGGCGATGGCGGGACTCGCCGACAAGGACGGCAGGGCCGTCGCATCGGCGAGCTTCGCCGAGGACCGCGTTGGGGTGCGCGTCGAGCTGCGCGTCGCGGGCCTCCCCGAGGGCAAGCACGGGGTGCACGTGCACGCAGTCGGGAAGTGCGATGGGCCGGCGTTCGAGACGGCCGGTGGCCACTTCAACCCCGCGGCAAAGGTCCACGGGACGCTGAGCACGAATGGCCCGCATGCCGGAGATCTCGGCAGCATCGAGGTGAAGAAGGACGGCACCGGGCTGCTCTCGATGGTGACGCCGCATCTCAGCCTTTCGCCCGGCGCGTCCTCGAACATCGCCGCGTCCGGCGGGCTTGCCATCGTCGTGCACGCGCAGGAAGACGATGAGAAGACCGATCCCTCCGGCAACAGTGGCGGCCGCATCGCCTGCGGCGTGATCAAGGTCCTGCCGCCGACCGGCTAGACCGGACGCGCCCGCTTCCCTACGAGGTGTCCTGACCCTCTGGGTCGTCGGTCGTGAGGCGGAAGGCCATGTGCCGGCCAGCGATCGTGAGCGTCGCCAGCATGAACGCCGCGAACGGCGCG
>JACDAF010000263.1 GCA_013695575.1 Chloroflexota bacterium
CCTGCACGTACTCGCGGAGCTCCTTCGCCCCGAGCGCGCAGTTGAGGCCGACGGAGAACGGTCGCGCGTGCGCGATGGAGTTCCAGAACGCCTCCGTCGTCTGGCCCGAGAGCGTGCGCCCGCTCGCATCGGTGATCGTCCCCGAGATCATGAGCGGCACGCGCCAGCCGAGCTCGTCCTGGACCTGCTCGATGGCGAAGAGCGCCGCCTTCGCGTTCAGCGTGTCGAAGATCGTCTCGACGAGTAGCAGATCCGCACCGCCCGCGAGCAGACCGCGCGCGGCATCGCCGTACGCCGTGACGAGCTCGTCAAAGGTGATGTTGCGGAATCCCGCGTCGTCCACACGCGGCGAGATCGAGGCCGTCCGGTTGGTCGGGCCGATCGCGCCCGCCACGTACCGCGGCCTCCCGTCGGCGGTCTCCGCGGCGTCACAGGCCTCGCGAAGGAGGCGCGCGCCCGCCTCGTTCAGCTCGTAGGCGAGCTCCTCCATGCCGTAGTCGGACATCGCGATGCGCGTGGAGTTGAAGGTGTTCGTTTCGATGATGTCGGCGCCCGCCTCGATGTAGGCGCGGTGTATCGCCGCGACCGCCGCGGGCTGCGTGAGGGTGAGCAGATCGTTGTTGCCGCGCAGCTCCCTCGGCCAACCCGAGAAGCGCTCGCCGCGGAACTGCGCTTCGGTGAACCGGAGGGCCTGGAGCTCGGTGCCCATGCCGCCGTCGAGCACGAGGATGCGGCGGTCCAGCTCGCCCTGGAGACAGGCGAGCCGTGACTCCCGCGTGAATGGTGCGGGCACAGCCCAATTCTGGGCTACACCTCTGCGGCCCCGCCCGTCTCGGCCGCGATGGGTCGCGCTGCTGATGTTGCCCACAGGCGCCCGCGGCGCGTGGGCATCGCGCCATCCCCGCCCCGTGCGGACGGTGTGATCAGCTCGACGGCTTCGTCCTTGACCGGCGGCTCCAGAAGCGTCGTGCGCTAACGCGTCACATCGGATGGGAGTTCCGGGTTCGCGTCCGAGCAACCGGGTCCCGGCCTGTCCGCGTCAGCACGATCCGGTTCCCGACGTCCACGGACTGCGGTACGGGATGCAGCTGCCGGGCAGCATGTCGCCTCTGGCGTAGTGGTGTCGCGCGATGAACCACTCCGTCCGGCCATCCCGTGTCGACAGGTACAGGTCGATCCGCGTCGTGCGGTCCGGCTCGCGCCACTCCGAGCGCACGAACAGCTCCTCGCGGTCCACCTGCACCGTGGGATCGATGGTGACGCTGAGGTCGCCCTTCGCGAACCGATCACGCAGCGTCTCGGTGAAGAGGGTGATCGAGCGGTACAGCACGCCGCCGGTCGCCTGCCCGTCGATCTGGGCGGTCACGTTGATCCAGCAGGCCGGCATCAGGCGCGCCACCGCGTCCGCATCGCGCGCCGCGAAGGCCCGAGCCAGCGCCTCGGCCAAGTTGCGTGCCGCCACGCGCGGCGGGGTGGTTGCGGTGGGTGTCGGGAACGCCGTCGGCGGGACCGCGACGAAGGTCCTCGCGATCTCGTCGAGCCAGGTCTTCGGCAGCCCCGAGCGCAGGCCCTGAGAGAGATAGATGTCGTAGATGCGATCGTTCGCGCGGATCACGAACGCGTTGGTCACGGCGGTCGCGTTGTCCGCCACCAGCCTGACAGCCTCATGACCCCCGATCGTCACCGTCTCGACCCTCTGGTGCGTGCTCCGCGGCTGCGAACCTGGAGGCGCGGTCGTCGCCCATTCCACGGCCGAGACGCCGCGGACGTTGCGGACGACTCCGATGACGACCTCCGGATCGTCGTCGGGAGACCGGGGGAAGCCCACATCGCCGCCGTCGCGCAGGCACTGCTCGCGCTCTTGCCGTTCGGTCCGCAGCGTGTAGGCGTCCACGCCCAGGCCTTCCTGCCCGCTCTCGAGCCTCGAGATGTATCGCCTGTATCCCTCCGGCAGCGTGATGCGGTAGCCGAGGATCGCGTTCTCATGCATGACAGGCCCGCCCGCAGGGCTCGTTAGTATCGGCGACGGGGTGACCCGTGCGCTGCCGTTGCGCGATGGCGATGGTGAGGCGCTCGGGACGGCCGCCGACTGGGACTCGCGCGCCTGGCGCAGCGCCAGCCCACCGACCGTGGCACCCACGAGCATGGCCGCGACGACCGCAACGGTGACCGCCACGCCCAGCGGCGACGAGCGCCGCTTCGCGAGCGACCACGTCGCGGGCGGGCGAACGCGCGCGAGCTCGCGATCGAACCGTGCCTTCAGGTCGCGGTCGAGGTCATCGCTCATCGTTCTCCCCCAATCGCGACCGCAGCCGACGCGTGGCCTGCGCCTGCGTCGCGGTGACGGTGCCTTGTGCGATCCGGAGCGCTGCCGCGGTCTCCTTCTGTGACAGGCCGAGCACGTAGCGGGCGACCATCACCTGCCGCTGCCGCAGCGGGAGTCGCGTGAGCTCGCCGAGGAGCGTGACGCTCATGCCATCCGGACCGGGCGTGCTCCGGCGGGACCACTCGAGTGGGCGGAGCAGGCGCTCGCGCATCCGACGCAGGCGCCAGACGCGCAGCGCGACGACGAAGAGCCAGCCGTCGATCCGCTCAATGGTCTTGGACGATCCGAGCGCGCGAACCGCGGCTTCCTGGACGGCGTCCTCGGCCTCGTCTGGCCGGGCGCCCATCGCGACGAGCGCGCGGAACGCTCGGGGGAGGGCATCCGCGAGGTCGTCTTCGCGGATGCGTGCCGTCGTTGCCGGAAAGCTGACCTTCTCGGTCACGGCGCGCAGCATGGACCTTGGTCTCTATGGGTGTCTGCGTGGGCGCTCATGGCATTGAAGAGCATGGAGCGTGGTCGAACGGTTAGTCGGCGCGCCCGATCTCGCACGCGGCGTGCCTCAGCAGGCACTTTGCACCCTTTCTGCACCGCTCGTGGGTTGCAGGAGATGGCGAAAGGGAGCTGGACGACGACCGATGCCCGTGATCACAGCGGAGATCCGTCCGTGGCTGCCTGCGTTCCGCTTCCCGGCAGACGCGATCAGGTGTCAGCGTGAATGGGTCGGAGCCGGTGGGTCGCCACCGGAGACGAGGAAGACATACTCGCGGCGACGGCGACTGCGACTGCGACGAGGAGCCGAGCGCCCGTCTGGGCTACACTTCTGGTCCCCATCTCGTTTCCGGAGGCGCTGAACCCATGCCGACTGCTGTTGACACCGGCGTTCGCACTCGCGGCCTTGCCGAGCAATCGATCTCCGCCGCGCTGGAGGCCGACTGGCCTCGCGCGATCGACCTGAACAAGAAGATCCTGGGGGCGGTGCCTGAGGACGTCGAAGCGCGCAATCGCCTCGGCCGCG
>JACDAF010000302.1 GCA_013695575.1 Chloroflexota bacterium
GCGCCGCCCCGGCGCCTCGGGCGTGGAGGTCCCGGGCACCGAGGCGAGGATCCTCGACCCCGAGGGGGGACCGGTCGCGCCCGGGGAGCGCGGCGTGCTCTGGGTGAAGACGCCCTCGAGCGCCGTCGGTTACTGGAACCGCGTCGACCAGAGCCGCGAGACCTTCGCCGGGGGCTGGTACCGCACGCGCGATGTCTACTCGCGCGACGCGGACGGCTTCTTCCACCACCACGGTCGCGAGGACGACTACTTCAAGGTTGCCGGAATGTGGGTCAGTCCTGCCGCGCTCGAGCAAGCCATCCTCGCGCACCCCGGTGTCGTGGACGCCGGCGCGGTCGGCCTGCCCGGCGAGCACGGGCTCATCAAACCGGTCGCCTTCATCGTCCCTCGCGATGCACGGGCCGATCGCGACGTGCTCTGCGCGGAGCTGGAGGCGTTCGTTGCCGCGCGCGTCGAGCCGCATCAACGTCCGCAGCGCATCGTGCCGGTGCCGGAGCTGCCGCGGACCGCCACCGGAAAGCTCCAGCGCTACAAGCTGGCAGCGCTGATCCCGCAGGCAACGGCGAGGTAAGGATGTACGACGTCATCGTGGTCGGCGCCCGGTGCGCTGGTGCGTCGCTGGCCATGCTCCTCGCACGCAAGGGACAGCGCGTGCTGCTCCTGGACAAGGAGACGTTTCCCTCGGACTTCATCGCGACGCACATGGTCTGGCCGCCCGGCGGTGCCGCGCTCAAGCGCTGGGGCATCTGGGATGAGGTGGCCGCGGCGGATCCCGCGCTGTGCCGGATCTCGTACTCCACGTTCGTGGTCGGCGAGCTGCGCGGCCCATTCCACGCCGTGGAGGGGGTGGACTACACCTTCAACTTGCGCCGCGTGAAGCTCGACGAGATCCTCGTGCGCGCCGCGCGCCGCGCGGGGGCCGAGGTCCGCGAGGCGGTGGCCCTTGACGACCTGCTGTACGACGGCGACCGCGTGGTGGGAGTCGTCGCCCATGAGGTTCGCACCGGCCGTCGCTTCGAGGAGCGCGCCGCCCTCGTAGTGGGAGCCGATGGGAAGAACTCGACGGTCGCGAAGCGGGTCGGCGCGCGCGCCTATCAGGAGCTGGAAGCGCTCACCGCGTCCTATCTGCTCTATGCGGAGGACTTTCCGATCGACCGCACCGTCGACGAGGTTCACACCCGGCCGCCGTACGAGTACGTGATTCTGCCCACGGACTCGGGCCTGACGGTGGTGAACCTCGTCTTGACCCGGTCCCTCCTGACCGAGTTTCGCGCCGACGTCACGAAGTCCTTCTCTGCGGCGTACGACCGTGCGCCGGAGCTCGGCGAGCGGCTGCGCGCATCCCGGCCCGTGACACGGGTCCTCGGCGTCGTCGACCTCCCCAACTTCTACCGGGTGCCGTACGGGGAGGGCTGGGCACTCGTCGGTGACGCCGGGATCACCCGCGACCCCGTGCGTGCCCAGGGGCAGCACAGCGCGTTCCAGGATGCCGAGCTGCTCGCCACCGCGATCCAGGACGGGCTGAGCGGGACTACCTCGCTCAAGGATGCGCTGGCCGGCTACCAGCAGAAGCGCGACGACCGCACGCGCGCTAGCTACAAGATGTGCCTCGATGCCGCGCGCCTCGAGGTGCCCACTCCCGAGGCCTGGGCCGCGCTGGAGGTCATCCTGGGGAAGGATCCGCAGGCGACCGCCGACTTTCGCGGCCTCGTCCCGGCTTCGATCCAGCCAAGAGAGTTTTTCGCGCGCTGGGGCGATCGCGCCCCTGTCGCGCGATGAGAAGAACCAGAAGGAGGGCGCTCGACCGTGAAAGAGATCCTCTACGAGGTCAAGGACCAGATCGCCTGGATGCGCATCAACCGGCCGGAGGCACGCAACGCCTGCTCGATCGCGATGCTGAGGGAGATGCAGGAGCGGATCTACAGCGCGCAGGTCGATCCGAACGTGCACACCCTGATCATCAGCGGGAACGGGGGGAACCTCACAGCCGGCTTCGACCTGAAAGAGGTGCCGGTGGACGATGGCCCGATCGCGATCAAGATGCACTTCCGCCGTGCAAGCCTCTACTGGCACTCGATCATGCACACGCTGCAGCGGATGAAGAAGCCGGTGATCGTCGGGGCCAACGGCATGAACATCGCCGCGGCGATCGGCCTCATCGGCGTCGCCGACCTCGCGATCATCTCCGACGACTGCAGGGTGTCGCCGGCCTGGATCAACATCGGCATCGCTCCGGACGCGAGCAGCACCTACCACCTGCCGCGCATCATCGGCCTGCGCCGCGCGATCGAGTGGATCATGACGAACCACACGGCGAACGCGAACGAGATGCTCGAGTGGGGCTTCGTGACCCGGGCGGTGCCCGCCGCCGAGCTCGAGGGCGCGCTCTGGCAGAAGGCGCTCGAGCTCACGAAGGTGCCCGCCGCGCTCCTCGGCCAGACCAAGTTCCTGATGCACCATGGGACCACCGCGACACTCGAGAACCAGACCGAATGGGAGCGCGACAGCGTGCTCGAGAGCGTCGGCACGGACTTCATGGTCGAGCGGCTGCGTCAGTTCCTGGGCGACCGCAAGCCCGCGGTCGTCGAGGTCGCTCCTGTCGGGACGCGGCGCTGATGGGCGACGACGC
>JACDAF010000303.1 GCA_013695575.1 Chloroflexota bacterium
ATCGATCGCGCCGGCGCACGCCTCGTCCCCCTGCGGCGCCAACGTGCCGCCTCGCTGCGGCGACGGCTCGAGGCGCTCTCGCCCCTCGCGGTGCTCGGCCGTGGCTACGCGATCGTCCAGGACGCGACTGGCCGCGTGCAGGCCGACAGCGCCTCGCTGCGGGTCGGCCGAGACATCCGCCTGCGAATGCGTGACGGCCGCGTCGGTGCGCGAGTGACGGAGGTGCCGTCGTGAGCGGAACGGGACCGAGCGGCCCGGGGCTGGACGCCGCGCTCGAACGTCTCGAGGCGATCGCCGACCGTCTCGAGGACCCGGCCCTCGACCTCGACGAGGCCGTCCGTCTCTACGAGGAGGGCCTCCGGCTGTACGGGGAGTGCGCCAAACGCCTGGACGCGGCGGACCTCCGGATCACCAAGCTCGCGGACGCGCTCGCGGACCAGGGCCGCGCGCCGAGCTGAGCCCCGGGCCCGATTCGACTACCTCTCGTCGGCTCCCGTGGGCCCTGCGGCTCGCCGCGGCGAAGCCGCCCTCGCCTGACCCGAGCTAGCCAGTGCCGTGAGCACGGATCGCATCGAGGAAGTACGAGCCGTATCGCTCCAGCTTCACCTTGCCGACTCCGGTGACGGAAAGGAGATCCGATCGCCTCCGCGGCTTCCTTGCGACCATCTGGCGGAGCGTTGCGTCGCTGAACACGACATACGCAGGCACACCTTCCCGGTCGGCAATTTGCTTCCGCAGCCGGCGGAGCCGATCGAAGAGCTCCAGGTCGACGACCTCAGGTTGCAGCGCGCTCGTCGTCGGCCACCGCGAGACCGCGGTCGCTTCGCCCGCGGTGACGTTACGGATCGTGCCGCCGCGACATCGGTCACAGCTTCCGCCGCATTCGTCGATGTGCTCGTCGAAGTACGCGACGAGAGCCTGATGTCGGCAGCGAGCGCTTTGGAGAAGATCCAACAGCGCCACCGTCTTCGTCCTCATCTCGGCCCGCAGCTCCGGGTCTGGAACGGCTTCGTTGAAGCGGTCATACGCCATCACGTCCGCCCAGGAGTACATGACGACGCACTCGGAGAGAAGCCCGTCACGACCTGCTCGCCCGATCTCCTGATACCAGCTCTCGATGCTCCGAGGCATGTCACGGTGGATGACGAAGCGGACATTGCTCTTGTCGATGCCCATACCGAAGGCGATGGTGGCGATGATCACGTCGCACTCGTCACGTGCGAAGGCGTTCTGGTTGTCGGTTCGCTCCTGGTCCGTCAGCCTGGCGTGATACGGAAGCGCCTTGACGCCACGTCCGCGAAGCCACCTCGCCAGATCCTCGACGCTCTTGCGTGAGATGCAGTAGACGATCCCGGTCTCACCGGCGTGCCTTCGGATCATGCCGAGAAGGTCTTCGCGATTCGTCCGCCCCTCGCCCTTCCTGAGGGCGGTCAGGATGAGGTTCGGTCTGAAGAAGGATCCCTTGAAGCCCTCGGGCTTGCGCATGCCTAGCTGGCGGATGATGTCTCCGACCACGCGCCGGGTCGCCGTCGCTGTGAGGGCGAGGATCGGGATGTCGCCGAACTGCGTCTTCAGACCCTGAAGCTGGCGGTACGCCGGCCGGAAGTCATGGCCCCAATGACTGATGCAATGAGCTTCATCGACGACTAGGAGCGCCGGTCGGCACGCCGCGAGCTGACTGCGAAGGCCGTCGTTCAGTGCCTCAGGAGCGACGTAGACGAGCTCCAGCTCGTTGCGCTGGAGGGCTTCGAGTCGCGCGCGTCGCTCGTCCCAGTCGATCGTCGAGTTCAGGACCGTCGCGCGAAACCCCGTGCGGATCAGCGCGTCGACCTGGTCCTTCATGAGGGAGATGAGCGGTGACAGGACGACGACGGGACCAGGGAGGATCTTCGCCGGGACTTGAAAGGTCAGACTCTTGCCGGCACCCGTGGGCATGAGCCCAATGCAGTCACGACCAGCCAAGACCGCGTCAATGATCTTGCGTTGTCCTGGACGGAACTCGTGATAGCCGAACACACCCCGCAGAACGGCGTCCGGATCGGTGTAGCGGCCCGCGCGAGCGTCCATTCACCTAGCCAGCAGGGCCTGCGTCATTCGCCGACGAGCGTGAGCCCGTAGCGCTCGCGCAGCTCTGGCACCCATTCGTCGCTGTGGATGTTCGGCTCGCGGCCGGACCTGTCGGGCGTGCCGCGGAAAAAGTTCTCTAGCCCGGCGGGCACGATCACCTCGAGGATGCGAGCCGGCCGGTCGGCAGCGTTCCAGAACGTGTGGAAGACGCCACGTGGCTTGTTCACGCACGTTCCCGGCCGGCCCGCGACGATGACGTCGCCGACGCGAAAGGTGACTTCGCCGTCGAGGACGTACGAAATCTCGTCCTCCGAGACGTGCTTGGCGACGCAGGCTCCGACGCCGGTGCCGACGGCGACGGTGAATTCGACGCCGTGGGGCGGCACGAGACGCCGCGGCCCGAGCGTGAACTCGACGATCGCGATGCGCCCGAACGTCCGCTCGCCGCCGAGCTTCACCAAGACGTCGAGGCCAGCGAGGGTCACGCTGCGCGGTGCTTCCGCAGGAAGGGCTCGATCGTCTCGAGGAAGACCTCCGGCTTGAGGCCGTGTATGCGGTGCGCTTGTCCGGGAAAGCGTGCGACCTGGGCGCCGCGCGCCTCGAGCGCGCTCACGTCCGCCTCGGCGAGCGCGCTGTCGACGCGCGCGTCCGCGGCGAGGAGCAGCGTCGGCACGGAGAGGCTCGCGAGCGCGTCGGCGATGACCCGTGTGCCCTCGGTCTCCGGCTGCCGGAGCCCGTGGACGAAGCCGGGATCGACCGCGCCGTAGTAGGTGGCGAGGCGCTCAGGGCTGTAAAACCCGCGGACCTCGGCGACGGTGCGCTCCCCGCGCGGGCCGGGGGCCGGCAGCGGCAGGCCGCCGACGGCGCGTGCGAAGTCGGGTGCGCCCTGCTTCGACATGATCGCCTGAAGCGCGCTAAAGCCTTCCTTGCGCCACAGGCCGTCGTGGTAGCGCCCGAGCCAGGGGTCCTCGAGCACGAGCGCCTTCACCAGCGCCGGCTCTCGCGCCGCGAGGACCAGCGCGGTCGCGCCGCCGAGGGAGTGCCCGATGACGATTGCCGGCACCTTCGCGATCTCACGGAGGACGCGCGCCGCGTCACCCGCGAGGCTGACGAGCGTGTAGCCCGCGGCGCGGGCGCTCTTGCCGTGGCCACGCGCGTCGTACGCGATGACGCGGTACCGCGTCGCCAGGCGCGGGAAGATGTTCTCCCAGTCCTCCGAGCGGAGCGTCGCGCCGTGGATCAGCAGGATCGGCGGCTCGCCGGCCTGCCCGCCGCCGGAGTCGTAGTAGACGAGCTTCGGATCGCCCTTCAACGTCCGTGATCGCGGGAGGCGCTTCGGCATCGGAGGGAGTCTAG
>JACDAF010000304.1 GCA_013695575.1 Chloroflexota bacterium
CTGGCCCGGAACGGCGCGCCTAGTCCGGTCGCAGGTCCTCTCGCTCCGTGAGCGCGAGTACGTCGTCGCCGCGCGCGCGCTCGGACTGCGCGACGGGCGGATCCTCGTGCGGCACATCCTCCCGAACGTGCTGGCGGTCGTGCTCGTGAGCGGCGCGCTGCAGGTCGGCGCTGCCATCCTCATCGAGGCGAGCCTCAGCTTTCTCGGGCTCGGTGACCGCACCGTCGTGAGCTGGGGCTACATGCTGAACAACGCCCAGCCGTTCCTCCGCAGCGCCCCCTGGCTGTCGGTGTTCCCGGGCCTCGCGCTCGTCATCACGGTGCTCGGGACCAACCTGCTCGCCGACGGGCTTCAGGCGACCTGGGAGCGTCCCCGGACGTAGGCGTCAGCGATGCCTGCGGTCCCTGCCCTCGCCGGGAGTCCCGCCATGGATCCTCGCCGGACAGCTCGGCAGCCGGTGGTCCGGTCAGCGCGAAAGGTCGCCGGCTCGCTCAGAGGATGTGGGCATCGTCGAAGAGCTGCTCCACGGTGAACGTGCCCGCGTCGGCCGTCACTTTCGTGATGTTCGCATTGGCTGCGCGTGTCCGCTCGAGCCTCGGAAGGAGTCCGAGGAAGTGGCTCACGAGGATCCGCGTGACCCCGCCGTGGCCGACGACGACGATGGTCCTGCCCGGACTCTCCGCGACGATGCGCTGGACGACGCTGAAAGCGCGGTCGAAGACGGCGTCGAGCGATTCGCCGCCCGGCCACGCCACGAAGCCATCCTCGTTCCAGTCGGGGTGCGCGCGCGCGTCGTCGAACGACCTACCGGCCATGTCGCCGAGATCGATCTCGCGCAGCTCGCGGTACGTCTCCACCGGGAGCGCGTGCCGCGCCGCGATCGCGACGGCGGTGTCCCGCGCGCGGGAGAGGTCGCTCGAGACGACGCGATCGACGCGCACCTCCGCGAGCGCCCCCGCGACGGCCTCGGCCTGGCGCCGGCCCGTCTCGGTGAGCGGGCTGTCGACCTGGCCGGTGAACACGTGCGCGGCGTTCCCTTCGCTCTCGCCGTGCCGGACGAAGTACAGCCTGGTCGCGCTCACACCCCGATCTCCCGCGCGAGCTGATCCCACGTCGAGATGCGCGTGACGTTCGGATGCTCGAGGCCGCGGTTCCAGGCGCGTTCGAAAAGGAAGACGCGGATACCACCGTCCGCGAGCGTGCGCGCGATCGTCAGGTCGTCCTCGCAGAACGCCTCGAGACCGAGGTCCGTTGCGACCCGCCACTTGTAGATCGCCGACCCCCTCTCGTCATAGCGTCCGTGGACCGGCGGCACGAAGTCGCCCCGCGGCTTCAGGTGCACCCCCTTCGCGTAGCGCAGCAGGCCCTTCTCCCGCAGCCACGTCTCCGTGATGACGCGCCGCTTCTCCGCCCGCGCCGTGACGAAGTAGAGCTCGTGACCCGCCTCCACGAGCCGCTCCAGGACCGCGGGGCACTCCGGATAGACCTCGAGCTCGCCGAAGAACGGGCTGTCGTACAGCTCGAGCCGGAAGGCATCGCGGAGCGCAGGCTTCACCCGGCTTTGGTCGACGAGATGCCAGCCGATCTCGGACTCGTCGGGCAGCTCGACGCCGAAGCGCTCCGCGAACTTCCGCAGATAGGGGACCGCGCAGATCGCGGTGACGTCGTCAAGGTCGATACCGAGCTTCATGCGGCGAGACCGTCGAGGAGCCGCGTGAGCGCGTCGCGCCAGTCGCCGTGCACGTCGACGACAGAGAGCCGCAGCTGGCGCTGTCCGTGCACAAGCCGCGGGAAGGCGCGAAGCAGGGCCGCGCGCTCGTGCTGGCCGATGTCGCGCGACAGCAGCACGCGCAGCTCCGGTCCGCGGACGCGGACCTCGGCGGCACCCGCGCGGACGGCACGCAGCTTCACCTCCACGCCGTAGAGGAGGTTGCGCACCGGCTCCGGCGGCGGGCCGTATCGCTCGCGCAGCTCGTCGCGCAGCGCCGCCAGGTCCTCGAGTCCTCGGAGCTCCGCGATACGCCGGTAGGTCTCGAGCTTGCGCGCGCGGCTCGGGACGTACTCGTCGGGGATCGCCGTCGACAGCGAGAGCTCGACCAGAACGTCCGAGGGCGGCGGCGTCGCTGGCTGCAGCCCGCGCCCCTCGCGCACCGCCTCCTCGAGGAGCTGCGCGTAGAGCTCGAAGCCGACGGCGGCGACGTTCCCGTGCTGCTCGGCGCCGAGGATGTTGCCGGCGCCGCGGATCTCGAGGTCGTGCATCGCGATCTTGAATCCCGCGCCGAGCTCGCTCGCCTCGAAGATCGCCTGGAGCCGCTGCTTCGCCTGGTCCGAGAGGCTCGCCTCCCGCTGGTACAGCAAGTAGGCGTAGGCCTTCTCCGCGCTTCGGCCGACGCGGCCGCGCAGCTGGTACAGCTGCGCGAGGCCCAACGCACCCGCGCGGTCGATGACGATCGTATTCACGTTCGGGATGTCGAGCCCCGATTCGATGATCGTCGTGCAGACGAGGACGTCATGCTCGGCGTCGGCGAACTCGACCATCACGCGCTCGAGCTCGCGCTCGCGCATCTGCCCATGCGCGACGACGAACCGCGCCTGCGGAAGCAGCTCACGCAGCCTCGCGGTCTCCTGCTGAATGCCGATGACGCGGTTGTGCACGTAATAGACCTGCCCGCCGCGGTCGAGCTCGCGCAGCACCGCCTCGCGGAGGAGGTCGTCGGTCCGCTCGACGACGTGCGTCTCGATCGGCTGCCGGTCCTCGGGCGGGGTCTCGATGACGCTGATGTCGCGCACCCCGGAGAGGGCCATCTGCAGCGTGCGCGGTATGGGCGTCGCCGTCATCGACAGCACGTCCACCTGCGTGCGCATCGCCTTCAGGCGCTCCTTGTCGCGCACGCCGAAGCGATGCTCCTCGTCGATCACCACGAGCCCGAGATCGCGGAACGTCACGTCCTTCTGAAGGACGCGGTGGGTGCCGACGACGATGTCGATCTCACCGGCCGCCAGCGCGGCGACGGTCGCCTTCTGCTCCGGGGGCGAACGGAACCGCGAAAGCATGCCGATCCGCACCGGGAACGTCGCGAGCCGCTCCGAGAAGGTCTCCCAGTGCTGCTGGGCGAGCACGGTCGTGGGGACCAGAATGGCGACCTGCTTGCCGTCCAACACCGCCTTGAACGCGGCGCGCAGCGCGACTTCGGTCTTCCCGTACCCGACGTCGCCGACGATGAGCCGGTCCATCGGGCGGGGCAGCTCCATGTCGCGCTTGGTGTCCTCGATCGACGTGAGCTGGTCGGGCGTCTCCGTATACGGGAACGCGTTCTCCATCTCGATCTGCCACGGCGTGTCGCGACCGAACGCGTGCCCGGGCGCCGACTCGCGGGCGGCGTAGATGGCGAGCAGCTCGCGCGCGATCTCCTCGGCCGCCTTCTTCGCCTTGCGCTTGGTCTTGTGCCAATCCGCGCCGCCCATGACGGATAGCGGTGGCGCGGATCCGCCGACGTAGCGAGTGATCTTGTCGATGCGCTCCGTCGGCAGCCAGCGGGTCCCATCCGCGAAGCTGAGGACCAACGACTCCCGGGAGACGCCAAGGATCTGCTTGTCCTCGAAGCCCTCGAACCGCGCGATGCCGCTGTCCTCATGGACCACGAAGTCGCCCGGCTTGAGGTCCTGCAGCAGCGTCCCGACCGCGCGCCGCTTGCGCTGCCGCTCCGGATGGCGGGGCTTGCGGAACCCGAACACCTCGGCGTCGGTGAAGACCATGAGCGAGAGCTCGGGAATGCGGAATCCCAGGGCCAACGGGACATGCAGCAGCACGAGCGACCCCGGGACGGGCGGGTCCTCGAGCGTCTCGCGCGGGGTAGCGGTGACGTCGCGGTCGACGAGGAGCTCGGCGAGGCGCGCGGCCTGCGGCGTGGCCACGACGACCACGCCGCGGCCGGACAGGACCTGACCCCCGACCGCTCCTCCCGCGACGTCGCCGAGGAAGGCGTCGAGCCGCCCCGCGTAGCTCGGCGCACCCGTCCAGCCGAGGCGCAGCGTGCCCGTGTCGGAGCCCGCGCGGACGACGCCACGCTCCGCCGCGGCGCGCTCGATGGCCGTGCGCCCGACGTACGGTGCGGGCAGCGGATCCGTCGGTAGCCCCTGCGTGCGCAGCTCTTCGCGACGCTCCTCCGCCTGCGTCTCGTGGCCATCCCATTGGAGCTCGAGCTCGACGGAGTCCTCGAACACGACGCTCGTGCCACTCGGCGCGAGGTGATCGAGCAGCGACGCCGTCGCGCCGAGCGCAGGCGCGAAGACGTCGGCACCGGCGACGTAGCGCAGCTGGCGCAACGGCTCGACGACCGAGGCGTACGGCGAGAGCTCGGGATGCCTCGAAAGCTCCTCCCAGCCCGATCGGGCGAGCCGGTCCGCGAGCTCGGGCGCGCCACCGAGTGAGAGCTCGCGCGTGGGCAGGATCGCGACGTCATGCAGGCCCTCCTGCGAGCGCTGCGTCGCCGGATCGAACGTGCGGAGCGTCTCGACGTCGTCGCCGACGAGCTCGATCCGGATGGGGCCGCCCGCCGCCGCCGGGTACACGTCGATGATCCCGCCGCGGCGTGAGAACGTCCCGGGCTCGTTCACCTCGGGCACGGACTCGTAGCCGAGCGACAGGAGCCAGCGCGCGGTCTGCTGCCACGGCAGCCGGTCGCCGAGCCGGATCGTCCGGGCGCGATCCGCGAGCTGCTCGGGGCCGATAGTGTGCTGCATCAGCGCGCGGAGCGACGTCACGACGGCGAGCGGCGCGCCCTCCGCGAGCCGCGCGAGCGTGAGCAGCCGCGCGTGCACGGCGGTGGTCGAGGGCGTCCCGACCTCGTAGGGCATGGTCTCGTGCTCCGGGAACGACAGCACCGCGTCCTCGCCGAGCCACCCGGCGAGCTCGGCCCGCCAGCGGCGGGCGCGCTCCTCCGTCGCGCCGACGACGAGCACGCGGCGCCCGCTCGAGACGAGCGCGGACCAGGCGAACGCGCGGGCACCCGG
>JACDAF010000298.1 GCA_013695575.1 Chloroflexota bacterium
CTCATGCTGTGGTCATCGCTGAACCTGAAGGACGCGCTCGCGCTCTTCCTCATCGGGCTGTGCCTCTGGTGCCTCGCGCGTTTCCACGCCGGCGCGCGTTGGAGCGCGCTGGTAGGAGCGTCAGCCGCGCTCGTGCTGATGGAGAGTCTTCGGTGGTACGTCTTCATCGGGCTAGCGATCATCGTTCCGCTCGCGGTGGTGCTCGCGCCGCGCCTCTCCCTCGTTCCGCGCCTCCGCTGGTCGGCCGGGGCCGCCCTCGTGAGCGCGTTGCTGGTCGCGTCCAACGGCCTGGGCATCGCCGGGATGGCGTCGGGAGGTGGTCCCTTGGCCGCGCTCGAATCGACTCGGCAGGGCATGGCGCAGCAGACGCGGACCGGCTTCATCGACATACCGGTCCAGGCGCGGGAAGGGGACACCTTGGTCGTCCCCACATCACCGCCTCGAGCCGGCACGACCAGCACACCGGAGTCGACGCCCCCCATCGTCCACGTCTCGGCGAACACCCGGCTGGTCGTCGTCACCACGCTCCCGGCAAATCCGATTCCAGGCACGGTGTACGTCCGGCCGGGCGATGTCGTGGTCGTCGGTGGTGCGGGCGTCAGTCCTGCGCCCAGCGACAGGCGGACAGTGCTGCCGCGGGCGCCTGAGGAAGGAGGCACCAATGCGCAGCTGGTCCCGGCGACCGCACCGGGCGGCAACGACGCCCTGGTGCCGCGTACGCTTGGCCATCTGCCCATCGGGGTCATGCATGCGTTGTTCGCGCCGTTTCCCTGGGCAATAGGTCGGCTCGCGGACTGGCTGACCCTGCCGGACATGCTGCTTTGGTACGGCCTGCTTGCCGCGGTGCCGTGGACGCTCTGGCGCGCTCGTCATCTGTGGCGCTCGTGGTCGCCCTTGCTCCTGTTCGTCGGAGGCATTCTCCTGATCCTCGCGCTCACCGAGGGCAACGTCGGGACCCTCTACCGTCATCGAGCGATGGTCATCCCGTTCGTTGCGCTGCTCGCGGCACCGAGCCTCCTCACCGTTGGTCGATGGGCGCGAGCGCGTCTCTCCCCGCCGCGGCCAGCATGACTGTGCCAATGGACCTCGTCACGGGCGGCGCCGGCTTCATCGGTGCTCATCTCGTGACCCGGCTGGTGCACGAAGGCAGGCGCGTGCGCGTCGTCGACGACCTCTCGACAGGC
This sequence comes from Chloroflexota bacterium, assembly GCA_013695575.1. GTDB lineage: Bacteria > Chloroflexota > Limnocylindria > P2-11E > P2-11E > JACDAF01. The sequence continues at coordinate 1,185 of JACDAF010000298.1, forward strand.
ATGCTCGACCGCCTTGCACCGGTCCGCGGGTCCATCGAGCTCGTGAGGGCCGACCTTGCGGCCGCCGATCTCACGCCGATCGTTGCGGGCGCGGAGCGGGTCTTCCACCTGGCTGCCATTCCTTCAGTACCGCGTTCGGTCCGCGACCCGCTCACCACACACCACGCGAGCGCCACCGCGACGCTGCGCCTCTTGCTCGCCTGTCGAGACGCTGGTGTCGGCCGAGTCGTGCTGTCGTCGTCGTCGTCGGTCTACGGAGACTCGGAGGTGTCGCCGAAGCACGAGGGCCTCGCGACGAAGCCGCTCTCGCCGTATGCCGTCGCGAAGCTGGCCGCGGAGGGCTACGCGCGGGTCTTCGCGTCGCTCCACGGCCTGGGGACGGTGACGCTCCGCTACTTCAACGTCTTTGGCCCCTGGCAGGACCCGGCCTCCGCGTACGCGGCCGTTATCCCGCTCTTCATCACGCGGGCCCTCCGCGGCGAGCCGCTTCCGGTGTTTGGTGATGGCACGCAGACGCGTGACTTCACCTATGTCGACAACGTGGTGGAGGCGAACCTCAAAGCAGCGGCCGCCGAGGTGCCGGGAGGGCGCGTCTACAACATCGCCGGCGGAGCGCCGCACAGCCTCGCCGATGTTGTGGCTGCCCTATCCGCGTTCGCCGGGCGCGAGCTGACCGTCGACTACCGGCCACCTCGACCTGGTGACATCCTTCACTCGCACGCCGATGTGTCAGCCGCGGCGCGCGAGCTGTCGTGGCGTCCGAGCGTGCCCTTCGCGGAAGGCCTGCGGCGAACGTTCGAGTGGTACCGACAGCGGCAATGAC
>JACDAF010000324.1 GCA_013695575.1 Chloroflexota bacterium
CCGTGCGGTCAGCTACCTCCTCGAGCTCGACCGACCGTCGACCGAGAAGCAGTACCGCGCCACCGTCCTGCACTCTCAGGGTGCGGTCGTCGGCACCTGGATCACGGTCGGCCACAACATCGGAGACGGCGAGATCTACGCGGTAACGGAGCGCGACGCCGCGCTCGCGGCGCGGGGACGTCGCTAGAGACGCGACCGAGGCTGGCCTGACGCCCGTCAGGCCGACTCGACTCCGCCCATGCCGAACTGGCGCAGCAGGAAGTCCGCTGTGGCGCGGGAAGCGCTCAGCTGATTCGCGCGCTTCGTGAAGCCGTGGCCCTCGTCCGGGTAGACGAGGTATTCGACGGGGTGCCCGCGGGCACGGAGGCGCTCCACCATCTGATCGGACTCGGTCCTCACGACCCGCGGATCGTTCGCGCCCTGGATTACCAGCAGGGGGCATCGCATGTCTGCGACGTAGGTGATGGGCGACCGCGCGAGGAGCATCTCAGCCTCCGTCTCCGGGTCGCCGATGGAGTCTCGCAGCATCCGTTTCCATGTCGGCGGGACCGATTTCGTGAACGTCACGAGATCCGACGGACCGACGATGTCGACGGCGGCCGCCCAATGGTCCGGAAGGCGCGTCGCGCACATGAGCGCGGCGTAACCACCGTAGGAGCCCCCGGCGACACCGCGCTTTTCCGGATCCACCCAGTCCAGTGAGTGGAGATACACGGCGCAGGCGCGGAGATCGAGCAGGTCCACGCCCATCCAGTCCCGATGGATCGCGACCTGCCACTCGCGCCCGTAACCGGTCGAGCCGCGAATGTTCGGCGCGAGGAGCGCAACTCCGCGCGAGAGCAGGTACTGGTACAGGCCCGAGTAGTAGGGGCGCTCTTGATCCTCTGGACCGCCGTGGACGAACACGACGACCGGCACTTTCCCGGACACCTGTGTCGGCCGGTAGAGCCACGCGGGGATCGGGCCGCCCTCGCCCGGGACGTGGATCGGCTCCGGTTCCACCAGGTCCTCGACGGGTACGCCGCCAAGGAACGAGAAGGTGACCTGGGTCAGCGATGACGGATCGAGATCGACCACGTAGATATCGGACGTACGGGCGCCGGTCGTGAGCTTGAGCGCGAGCCTGCGTCCGTCCGGCGCCAACGCGATGTCTTCGACGACGCCGCGCGGTATGTCGGGCAGAGCGAGCTCGCGGCCGGCCGTTTCGTCGCGGACATGGACGACCGAGTAGCCGTCCTCGTTCACGCTCCAGGCGAGGCGCTCGCCCGAGTCGGAGAGCGCGCCCGTCTCGACATCCCATTCGCCTCGCCAGATCGGCTCCGGCTCGCGCGAGCCGCCGCGCAGGAGGCCGAGCCAGGCATTGCTACCGCCACGGTCCGTGACGAGGTAGACGCCCGACCCGCCGCGGTGGAAGCCGACCGCGAGGTTGTGCTCCTCGCCATCGTGCGGCGTAAGGTCGCGGTGCTCGCCACTCACGACGTCGAGCACGTGCACGTGATGGTCGCTGTTGGAGACGAGCTGTGTCACGGCGAGATGCCGTCCGTCCGGAGACCACCATCCGCCGTTGAACCAGCCGTCCGCCGCGAGCGCGACGCGCGTCTGGCCCGTCGCGGTGTCGTACAGCATGACGTCCATGTCCGCGGCCGAGCGCTCGTTGCCGCTCAGCGAGTAGAGCCTGCCGTCGCGCGAGAGATCGCCGGGGAAGTGCTGCGCGTGGTCATCCCGGGTCACCCGCTCGGGCCACCCGCCGCGCTCGGGTACGCGGTAGAGCTGGTACTTCTCATCGCCCTCGCGGTCCGCGAAGAAGAGGATGTCGCCGCTCGGAAGCCAGCGGATCCAGCGGACCGTCCGGTCCTCGAACGTCGTGAGCTGGGACGGCCACCCGCCACGGACCGATTGGGTCCAGAGGTTGTACTGCCCGGAGGCGTCCGTCGAATAGGCCACGCGCTCCCCGTCAGGGGAGAACGCGATGTTCGAGAGCGTTTGTAGTCGGCGCACCGCGTAGAACTGCTCGAAGCGAGGCGGGCGAGCCTTCAGTCGAGCAGCTCCCGTGTGAGGAAGTCGACGATCTTCTCGTAGGCGGCGTCCTGGTTCTTGCGCTTCGTGAAGCCGTGCCCTTCGTCCGGGAAGACGACGTACTCGACGCGCTGGCCACGCGCGCGAAGGCGCTCCACAACCTGGTCCGATTCGCTCTTCGGGACGCGCGGGTCGTTCGCCCCCTGGAGCACGAGCATCGGGCAGCGCACCTTGTCGATGTGGTTCACCGGCGAGCGCTCCGCGAGCTTCTCGCGGTCCGTGGTGACGTCGCCGATCCAGCGCCGCAGGAAGCGCTGCCAGTTGGGCTGGCTCGTCTCGATCATCGTCACGAGGTTCGCGACGCCGAAGAGATCCACCGCGCAGCGCCAGCGGTCCGGCAGCTGCGTGACGCAGAGGAGCGTCGCGAAGCCGCCGTACGAGCCGCCGAAGACGGCGAGGCGTTCGGGGTCGAAGCCGGGCTCGTTCCCCATCCAGTCCGTGACCGCACGCAGGTCGCGCAGGTCGATGCCGCCCCAGTCCTGGTGGATGGCCTGCTGCCAGGCCCGCCCGTAGCCGGTCGAGCCGTGGATGTTCGGGACGACGACGGCGATGCCGCGACTGACGAGCGCCTGGAGCGGGCCGAGCACGTGGTTATAGGCGGGGCGCGACTGCCCCTCTGGGCCGCCGTGCGGGTACAGCAGCGCCGGCACTCGCCCGCGCGCGCCCGTGGGTCGGTACACGAACGCCGCGACCGGGCCGTCGGCGGCCGGGATGCGCACGAGCTCCGGGGTCGCGAGCTCACGCGTGTCGATCGGCGTGCGGGTCACGACCGCCGTGTGCGCCTCGCCGCTGCGCGTGTCGAGGACCCACACCTGCGAGGGCTCCGTCGGCGACTGGCGCACGTACGCCGCGCGCGCGCCGTCGGCGGACACGACGAGGTCCTCGCAGACGCCCTCGAGATCGCGCTCCCGCACCGCCC
>JACDAF010000009.1 GCA_013695575.1 Chloroflexota bacterium
CCGCTCGGGATCGATCCCGAAGTCCGCGATCGCGGCGGTCACCTCCGCGGCGGATCCCATCTCGGTCTGCGCGAGCGCGTGGAGCGAGGCGACGGTGATGTGCTCGGCGTCCACCTCGAAGTGCCGCCGGAGCGCCTCCCGGGTGTCACTGCGCCCGAACCCGTCGGTCCCGAGCGGGACGAACGGCTGCGGCACCCACCGCGCGACCTGGTCCGGGACGGACTTCATGTAGTCGCTGGCCGCGACGATGGGCCCCGCGACGCCCCGGAGGACCTCGACCAGGTAGGGTCGCCGCGGGGTGATGTCGGGGTGGAGGCGGTTCCAGCGCTCCGTCTCGAGCGCGTCGTTCCGCAGGAGCTGGTAGCTGGTGACGCTCCAGACATCCGCGCTCACGTCGAATCGCTCCTCGAGGAGCTTCTGCGCGACAAGGACCTGCTGCATGATCGAGCCCGACCCGAACAGGGTGATCCGGCGGCGGCGGCCCTCGCCGCCGGCGCGGAACCGGTAGATGCCGCGCAGCAGGCCATCCGCGGCGGCGTCGGGCAGCGCCGGCATGGGGTAATTCTCGTTGTACAGCGTGATGTAGTAGAAGACGTCCTCGTTCGCCTCGAGCATCCGGCGGATACCGTCCTGCACGATGACCGCCGTCTCGTAGGCGAAGGCCGGGTCATAGGCGCGGATGTTCGGGATCGCGGTCGCGAGGACGTGGCTGTGTCCGTCCTCGTGCTGCAGTCCCTCTCCGTTGAGCGTCGTCCGCCCCGCCGTCGCGCCGAGCAAGAACCCGCGGCCGCGCGCGTCGCCGAAGGCCCAGATCTGGTCCATGGTGCGCTGGAAGCCGAACATCGAGTAGAAGATGTAGAAGGGGACCATGTGCTCGCCGTGTGTCGCGTACGACGTCCCTGCCGCGGTGAGGCTCGCCATCGAGCCTGCTTCGGTGATGCCCTCCTCCAGCACCTGCCCATCAGTGGCCTCGCGATAGGGGAGCAGCGTTCCGGCGTCGACCGGCTCGTAGCGCTGCCCGAGCGGCGAGTAGATCCCGACCTCCTTGAAGAGCGGGTCCATGCCGAAGGTGCGCGCCTCGTCCGGGATGATCGGCACGATCCGGTCGCCGATGACCTTGTCGCGCAGCAGATTGCGCAGCAGCTTGGCGAACGCCATCGTGGTCGACGCTTCCTGCGTCCCGGATCCGGCCATGAACTCGCCGTAGACCGGGTCACCGGGTAGCTCCATCGTCTTGGTCACGACGACCCGCCGCGGGACGGCTCCGCCGAGGGCGGCGCGGCGGTCGCGCAGGTATTCGATCTCCGGCGCCTTGTCGCCCGGGTAGTAGTAGGACGCTTCCTTGAGCTTCTCGTCGGCGATGGGAAGCTGGAGCCGATCGCGGAAGACCTTCAGCTCCTGCTCGGTCATCTTCTTGGCCTGGTGGGTGATGTTGCGCCCCTCGACGCCCGTGCCCAGCGTCCAACCCTTGACCGTCTTGGCCAGGATCACCGTCGGCCGGCCCTTGGACCGCGTCGCCGAGTCGTACGCTGCGTACACCTTGCGATAGTCGTGGCCACCGCGGCGCAGGTGCAGGATGTCGTCGTCTGACAGGTGAGCAGCCAGCTCGTTCAGGCGTGGATCGGGCCCGAAGAAATGCTCGCGGATGTACGCGCCGCTTTCGACTGAGAACTTCTGGTACTCGCCGTCGAGAGTGTCGTTCATCTTGTCGACCAGGACGCCGTCGACGTCATTGGCCAAGAGATCGTCAAACTCGCGTGCCCAGATGACCTTGATCACGTTCCATCCCGCGCCGCGGAACACCGACTCGAGCTCCTGGATGATCTTGCCGTTGCCGCGCACCGGGCCATCGAGCCGCTGCAGATTGCAGTTGACGACGAAGGTCAGGTTGTCCAGGCCTTCGCGTGCCGCGATCGAGAGCGAGCCCAAAGCCTCGGGCTCATCGGTCTCGCCATCTCCCAGGAAGCACCACACGCGATTGTTCGAGGTGTCCTTGATGCCCCGCGCGGCGAGGTAGCGGTTGAAGCGCGCCTGGTAGATGGCGGCCAGCGGACCGAGGCCCATCGAGACGGTGGGAAACTCCCAGAAGTCTGGCATCAGCCGCGGATGCGGATATGAGCTCAGGCCTTTGGAGGGCACGACCTCCTGCCGGAAATGGTCAAGCTGATCCTCGGACAGCCGCCCCTCGAGAAAGGCTCGGGCGTAAATACCCGGCGCGGCGTGGCCCTGGAAAAAGACCTGGTCGCCCATCTGGTCCGCGTCCTTGCCGCGGAAAAAGTGGTTGAAGCCGACCTCATACAGGGTCGCGGCGCTGGCGTAGGTGGCAAGGTGGCCCCCGATTCCGGGCGCCCGGCTGTTGGCCCGGATGACCATGGCCACGGCGTTCCAGCGGATCATGCGCCGGATTCGCAGCTCCATCGCCTCGTCGCCTGGGAAGTCCGGCTCCTGCTCGGGCGAGATCGTGTTGATGTATCGGGTGGACGTGAGCGGGGGCAGGCCGAGGTTGTGTTGTCGCGCGCGCTTAAGGACGCGATAGAGGATGAATTGCGCTCGCGCGCGGCCCTCTTCCTCGACCACGGAGTCGAGCGACCGGACCCAGTCGGATGTTTCCTCCTGGTCACGGTCGGGCAGCTGGCGCTTGAAGTCGCCGAACTGATCGAACATGTAATTGGGCATCTTACGGTCTGGCACCTATGAGCCAGGATTTCGCGGTCTTATGCTTCGGCGGTGCCACGGAAAGCAGAGAGGATCGGCCTCGGCATCGATATCGGCGGGACGGGCGTCAAGGCCGCGCTTGTCAACCTGACATCGGGCGCGCTCGTCTCGCGCCGGGTGCGGGTTCCCACCCCGAAGCCGTCGACCCCGAAAGCGATCGCGCAGACCGTCCGACAGGTGGTCGAC
>JACDAF010000076.1 GCA_013695575.1 Chloroflexota bacterium
CCTTGGCCCAGTCGCTCGTGCCGGATCCGCCGGCTCCGGGCTTGCTGCCGGTGCCGCCCGACTGACCGGCACCGGTACCGCCCATCTTGTCCTTGTCCTTGTCCTTGTCCTTGTCCTTGTCCTTGTCCCACTCGCTCTTGCCGGATCCGCCGGCCCCGGGCTTGCTTCCCGTGCCGCCCGACTGACCGAACTCGTTCGGTGGCTTTGGCTGTCCGCTCTCGTCGCCCTTCTTCTGTGTGCCTGGCTGGTTCTTCTCCTGCATCGGAAAAGACCTCCGTTCCGTAATCACCGGCGCGCGCCGCACCGACGACTCATGGCTCAGCAGAGGCGATGCCATGCCCCATCCGCGCTCGCCCGCCGTACGACCAAGCTGGCGCTGACCAAGACGCTACGCGGACCGCAACGTGCGACCGCTAGCTCGGCTTGGCGATCACCGCACGAACTGCACGCGATATGCCTCGAAGCGCGAATAGAAGGAGTCGACGCTCTCGCCGAACGCCTGAGCGAACGCGGTCCGCCACGGCACTCCGTTGCCAACGCGCTCGCAGTAGGCGCGAAGAGCCGCCTGTGGGCCGGGCGCGAGCACACGATCGACCGCGAGCCAGCTCACGTTGTAGGGGTGCACGTCGTTCGGGAACGAGGTCTCCAGGTCGCGAAGCGGCACGTAGCGAGCCGAGCTCACCCACTCCTTCTCGAAGGCGTCCAGCGTGGTCTGCCGGATGAGGCCGTCGCGGAGCATCGCCCGGTAGGAGATCGATTCCGGCATGCCCTCCACGAGCCAGATCGGCCCGTTGAGACATCCGAGGGTCCCCTGGTGCCCCTGCCAGACGTGTACGAACTCGTGACCGGCGATCTCGCTGCGCTCCGCGGGCGCGGACCAGGTCTCGGGTCCGGCCGCCGGGGGAGCGCGCCAGGTCCGGTGGTTCACGACGATACGGAAGCCGTTCGCGTTCGCGAGGCAGCACACAGCCTCGTCCGTCCCGACATAGATGCGCACCACCACGGGCCGCTTCAGCGCACCGCCGACGCCGTCGCTGATGAACGCCGCCGCCCGCGCCACACCTTCGTGCACCTCGTGGATGTCCTGCGCGCTCACGCCGTCGCCGACGTCGTAGAAGACGTTCGCCGGCCCGGACGGAGTGCGCCGCGGCGCGCTGCCATCGGGATTGAGGACCGTGACCTCCCAGAACACGCCAAAGTCCTCGAGCCATCTGGCGCCCTCGACGAGCGGCCGGATCCCGAGGCGGTAGGTACCGGGTGCCTGCGGTGCCTGGATGTCGAAACGGAACCAGGCGACCTGTGCCGGACCCACGTACGCGGCGGGCTGCACCGCAAGTCGGTCGAAGCGCGGCCAGCCGGTCGGGGGCGAGCCGCGTGTTCCGTCGCCGCCGAGCACGCTCGGCTGGTCCTGGCCCGGCTCCTCGCGCCAGGTCCCGAGGTACGCCGCCTGGCCCATCCGGCCCTGTACCCAGCCGAGCGAGCCGGAGTTGTGGTACGCGACCGTCGCGGTCGCGCGGGTACCGGGGCACAGCGCCATGTATCCGCTCTGCCCGTACCAGGCGGCATGGAAGCCGGGCAGACCGTTCGGGACGCGGGCCGGCGGCGGAATGCCGGGCCCGACCGATGAGGCGCATGTCGACAGGACGGCAGAGGACCCGTCGCTCGGCCGAGGCAGGAGCACCGAGGCGAGGACCAACGCGATAACGGCCGAGCGTGACAGCGTGCCCATCGTCGGGTGCAACTCCCGCGGAGGTCCGGCGTTATCCGGCGGCCGCGAGGCGATCGAGACGGCGCTCGAGGACGCGCACCCGCGCTGCGAGCCCGTCGCGGACGCGCGCGAATGCGGCGAGGCGCTCGTGCTCGTTGCCGCGGGCGGCCGACGGGTCGGGGAACTTCCAGCGCAGCAGGAGCTTGTGCCGCGGCGGAATGGGACAGCTCGTATCGCAGACGGTCACGACCACGTCGAAATCACGGGCGAGCTCATCGACCGTCTTGCTCCGCTGCGCCGAGATGTCGATGCCAATGTCGGCCATCGCGCGGATCGCGAGCGGATGCACCCCGCGCGCTGTCGTTCCGGCACTCGCGACCTCCAGGCGATCGCCGGCGATCGCGCGGAGGAGCCCTTCCGCCATCTGCGAGCGGGCCGAGTTATGGCGACAGAGGAACAGCACGCGCATAGCGCAATGATGCGCGGGAGGGCGGGACCGGCGTCAGCGGCCCCGCCCGTCGCCACACCACTTGTGAGCTCAGGCGGCGAGGTAGAGGTCCGCGAGCGAGCGGGTGTTCGTGTTCACGTTGATGATCTGCGGCCCCGCGTAGAAGACGAGAACGAGAACGACGAGGACGAGCACGATGATGCCGACGATCATGCCGGCGCCAAAGCCGCCGTCACCATCTGACCTTCCCCCCGGATTGACGTTGACCTGACCCAATCGAAACTCCTTCCACCCACGGACGTGGGCTCATTCGGACCGGCTTGCCCAGCAGGCAGCATGCCGAGCCCCCGCTGCGACGTGCCGACGCCCATGTCCTCGGGACGTGCGCCGAGGGCCGTTCCGGCACCGCTGGTTCAACCTCTTCGTCGGATCGGTCGGCCTCGGGTCGATCGGCAGCGAGGTCGCGCGCTTGGCGATGCCTTTGCTGGTGCTCGACCTGACGCACTCGCTCGGCGCCGCCGCCCTGCTGCGGGGCGTCCAGATGGTCCCATACGTCTTCTTCGGCGCGCTCGCGGGGGCTCTCATCGATCGCGTCGACAAGCGGCGACTGCTGATCGCGTGCGATGTCCTGAGCGCACTGCTCATGGCGACGGTGCCGCTTTCCGTCAGTGTCGGATGGTTCTCGCTCGAGCTGCTCTACGCGGTCGCGTTCCTCCTCGGCACTGTCGAGGTGCTGTGGGGTGTGACCGCGGACTTCAGTGTGCTCCCATCCCTCGTGGAGGAGCACGAGCTCACGACCGCGAACGCCGCCTACCTCGGTGCCGACCGCGGTGCGCGAGTCATCGGACCGCTCCTCGGCGGCACGACCATCGCGGCGCTCGGCGGGGGCATCGCCGCCGACGCCGCCGCGCTCTGGATCGCGGCCGTCGCCTTCCTGCCGACGTTCGTGGTGTTCCTGCTCATGCCCCCGCTGCTGGAACCCTCTCTCGTGACCGCGTCGCTCACACCTCGGAACGTCGCGCGCGAGGTCGGCGAGGGCTTCTCCTTCATCTGGCGCAGCCCGATCCTGCGCGCGCTCTGCGTCCTCATGTTCGTCTCGAATCTCGGCGGCGTCGGCATCCAGACGCTGCTGCTCTTCGTGCTCAGTGTCGAGCACGGGCTCGACGCCGCGACG
>JACDAF010000101.1 GCA_013695575.1 Chloroflexota bacterium
AACTACCTCTTCAACGGCCGCCTGGACGAGGTGGCGGTGTACGGGCGCGCGCTGTCAGCGGCCGAGGTGCAGGAGCACTACGCGTCCGGAAAATAGCGGCGCATACCGGTCGGGCCGCGGCCGGTAGCATCCCCGGGTCCGCCCGGTGGGAACCCATAGGCACTCCAGCGGACTGGGGTAATGAGGAAAACCGGTCACCACACCGTCAATGCCGCTCGATCGAGTGGAAAGCGGGGCCTGGATGCTCCCGTGAGGGTCGGCGTCGTAGGGCTTGGTTACTGGGGGCCGAACCTCGTCCGAAACTTACACCAGTTACCCGAGGCCGACGTCGTCGCGGTCTGTGACACGCGGCCGGCAGCCCTCGACGCCATCATTGGGCGGTATGCCGGCGTACGAGGCACCGACAGCTTGGACGCGCTTGTATCCGACGACTCGGTGGAGGCCGTCGTGATCGCGACACCCGTCTCGACGCACCATCGGCTTGCGCTCGCCGCCCTTCTCGCCGGGAAACACGTCTTTGTCGAGAAACCACTCGCCGCCTCGTCGTTGGAGGCAACGGAGCTCATCGAGGCGGCACGGCGCGGCGGGCTCGTCCTCATGCCGGGCCACACGTTCCTGTACAGCCCGTCTGTGAACCTCATCCGGGACTTGATCAGGTCCGGTGACCTGGGTGAGATTTACTTTCTCTCGACGAGCCGCGTTAATCTTGGGCTACACCAGACCGACGTAAGCGTCGTCTGGGATCTCGCTCCACACGACTTCTCGATCCTCCACTATTGGCTAGAAGAGATGCCAACGACAGTCGCCGCGGTAAGCCGCGGCTGCATCATCCCCGAGATTCCGGACGTGGCCTTCATCAATCTTGCCTTTCCAAGTGGCGCTGTGGCACACGTGGAGCTCTCCTGGCTCGCGCCCGGGAAGCTCCGGCGGACGGCAGTTGTCGGTTCCGAGAAGATGGTCGTGTACGACGACACGAGCAACGAGCCAGTTCGCATCTTTGACTCGGGCGTCATGCCGCGCAATCCGGAGACCTTTGGCGAGTACCAGCTGAGCTACCGCACTGGAGACGTCGTCTCGCCTCGCGTCGAGGCCACCGAGCCGCTTGCGCTCGAAATGCTGGACTTCTGCACGGCCGTCCGGCTGGGCTCGCAACCTGCGGCGTCCGCGGAGCTCGGCCGGGATGTTGTCCGCATGGTCGAGGCGGTTGACCGGTCATTAGCGGCCGCCGGCGCGCCGGTCCCAGTCGCAGTGAGCGGTGCGGTTGCCGACGTCCTCTAGGCGTCGGGAGGGTGCGTCAGTTCGCCCCTCTTTGCCGGAAAACTGCGGGGAGCGTCGATATCAGTAGACGGATGTCCTGCCAGAGCGACCAGTTCGTCACGTACAGGTAGTCGAGCTTCACCATCTCCTCGAACGGGATGTTCGTCCGACCGAGAACTTGCCACAGCCCCGTGATCCCCGGAGTGAGGTCGAGCCTTCGTCTCCCCCAGCCGGAAATCTGCTCGTCCACATCAGGTGTCATCGGCCGTGGGCCGACCAGACTCATGTCGCCGCGAACTACGTTCCAAAGCTGCGGCAGCTCATCCAGACTCGTGTGACGCAGAAACCGGCCGACCCTCGTGACGCGTGGGTCGTGGTCGAGCAGCAGCCAGGCAGGATGCGCGCTCAGCGACTTCAAGTCCCCAACGCGGGCCTCGGCGTCTTGGACCATCGTTCGGAATTTAGAGATCCGGAAGCGTCTGCCACGATGGCCGATCCGGTCTTGGCGGTAGATGACAGGCCCGGGGGAATCGAGCTTGATCGCGACGGCGATGATGATGAGGGCGGGTAGAAGCGCGACAAGAGCGGCTAACGCAATGCTGACGTCCATCGCGCGCTTCAAGAACCGCGAGGAACGCGTCAGCGCAGGAGGGTTGATGCCGAGCACCGTGATGCCCTCCACGTCGTCGATTTCGACGGATGATCCGAGCACGTCGACGACGTGCGGCAGAATGCTGATTCTGACCTCGAGGCCCTTCGTTAGGCGGATGAGGTCGGCCAGCGCGGCGTGGTCGACGGCGGGCGCTAGCACGACGACTCGGTTTACGCCGGCCGATTCACAGATCGACTCCAAATCGGAGAGGTGCCCGAGGTACGGAAGCTCTCCCTCGAGGCCGTCAGCCGGAGTGTCGACCGCGTCGACGTAGCCAATGGGTCTAAGCCTGTACTCAGGGTGGAGGCGGATTTTCTGGATCAGAAGCTTCGCCATCGGCCCGCCACCCAGAAACAGCACTCGCTCCGGCTCGACGATTCTATGAGCGACCGCGCGGGCAACCGCACGAGTCGCAAGGAGGCCGGGGAGAACAGCGGCGCAGAATGCGATCCCTTCCCGCAGCGAAAGCTTCTCCGGCGGCATGACCTTGTAGAACAGCCAGAGCCCGAGCCCCCCCACGATGATCGCGTGAAACAGCCAGGGCAACTCTTCGACGGTCGAGTGGCTTACACGCTTGGCGTCACGGTCGTACAGTCCGTACGTCTTGAAGAGCAGAATCCACGCTGGAAGCGTAAGGAGGCCCCAGGCTGTTCGCCCGAGGGACGAGCCAGCGTAGCCGAACAACGACGTCGCAAGCGAGATGGAAACCGCGATCGCAAGTACGTCCGCGGTGGCAAGGAGCCGGCGCAGCGTGAAATCGCGTCGCTCTACGGAGACGATCCCGGTCCGCTGCACCGGGCGCAGGTGCGTAAGCCCGCCCGCGGCGCGAACCCCCTCGCTCGCTCGGCTCAAGCTTCAGCCCGCCTGCGGACGCGCATAACCGGCCCCCCTGGAATGTGACCTGTGCTCCATGACCCCGACGAACAATGATAGTCGTAAACGCTTCGACGAACCGCTCGATTTCGGTCGCCCGTTCAGGGTCCGCTTGCGCCGCCGAACTCTCGGTGCCAAAGACCCAGGCTGAGCAGGCAGAAGAGCTGTCGCGTTAGGTCGGCGCGGCCCTGGAC
>JACDAF010000135.1 GCA_013695575.1 Chloroflexota bacterium
GGGTCTACGGCCGCCGGGGCGACCCCTGCTTGGTCTGCGGGACGCCGATCGAGTCGGCGCTCCAGGGGGAGGATGCCCGGCGCACGTACTGGTGCCCGAGGTGCCAGGGCCACTCGCGTGACCGCGAACTCGTCCGCAGCGGCCGCTCGCACGTATAGGGTTCGATCGCGGCTGAAGGTGCCCATGCTCGCTCGCTGGCTCGTCGTCCTCGCGTCCACCGTTCTCGCGCTCGCGTGCGGATCACCTGTCGCGGCACCGCCGCCGACGCAGACGGCCCCGCCCGCTGCGGCAGCGACCGCGGCGACGGCACGTGCACCCGAGGCAGGGGAGCTTGCCTTCCAGGTGCAGCCCGGATCGAAGGCCGTGGTCCGCGTTCGCGAGCAGCTGGCCAGGCTCCCGGCGCCGGGCGACGCCGTGCTCGAGACGGCCGATGTGAAAGGCTCGTTCGGCCTCCGTCCCGACGGGACGTTCACGCGAGATTCGAAGGTCACCGTCGGTCTCGCCGAGCTTCGCAGCGACAGCGGGAGCCGTGACACCTTCATCAAGGGCCAGACGCTCGAGGTCTCGCGGTTTCCCACCGCGGACTTCATTCCGCAGCGCACGATCGGTCTTCCGACCCCCCTTCCCGCCAGTGGCGAGTGGACCTTCCAAGTCGCCGGCAAGATGACGATCCACGGCGCGGAGAAGGACGTTACGTTCGACGTGCGCGCCAAGCGCGCCGGCGGCTCCGTGACCGCTTCCGCGAAGAACGCGCCGGCGTGGAAGTTCGGCGACTTCGGCATGGCGGTCCCGAGCGTGGCGGCCGTCCTCTCGATCGTCGACGAGATCCGCCTGGAGATCGAGCTCGTTGCCGCCGAGGGCAGGTAGTCCGCGCCGCTCCACTAGAGTCGCGGTATGTGCCGCAGCATCAAGCGCTTACGTCAGGGAGACATCGCCGCGTCCGAGGAGGACGTACAGGCGGCCGCCAGGCAGTTCGTCAGGAAGATCAGCGGCTTTGGCGCCCCGGCGCCGCACAACAGTGTCGCGTTCGAGGCCGCGGTGGACGAGATCGCGGCATCCTCGCGGAGGCTGCTCGGGTCGTTGAAGGTGCGGTCCGCCCGCGCGCGCGCCGGCAGGTAGCGACGGCCGGCGCCCCGGCCGCACAACGCCCGTGCCTCACTCTTGACAACCAAGTACTCTGTAATGCAAAGTTACCGCGGACACCTGAGTGCGGGGCACGCACCCGTGGGTGATGTGAGGTGAACGTGGACAGAGACATCGCGGCGCAGAGTCTTCGCGGCGTCGCCGTAGCCCGGGCCAAGGTCCGCTCTGACCTGAGCGGTCTGTGGTTCCCGCTCATCCTCTTCGGGGCCATCACCCTCGGCAGCGTCCCGGCAGTGCTGCTGGCCCCCGGCGAGATCATCGGTGCCTACTGGACGGTCCTGGGGATCGTCGGCGGCGTCGCCACCGGCGTCTTCTATCAGCGGCGCGAGCGTTCGCTCGGCGTGAGCGCCGTCGGCTGGCCCTACATCGCGACCGCCCTCGCGATCATGTGCGGCGCGCTCCTCACCGGCTGGTACGGGGGCCTCATGGTCCTGCCGGCGCTGTCGTTCTTCGGGCCGGTCGTCGTGGTCGCCCTCGGCTACCTGGTCTTCGCCTGGCTTGAAAGGGCGGTGCCGCTCGCGGCGATGGCGCTCGGCCTGCTGGGCGCGACGGCCGCGGTGTGGCTCAGCGGGATCGACCCCCGCAGCGCCGGCCTGGTGCTGGCGGTGCTCTATGGAGCGACGTTCGTGGTCACGGGTGTGCTCTACGCCCTGGCACGCAAGGACGCGTGACGCACCCGTCGAGCTTGCTCGATGACACGGTCCACCAGCGCGTGCGGCTCGGGATCCTGGCCATCCTGGGCGAGGTGCGGCGCGCCGACTTCAGCTATCTGCGCGACACGCTCGAGCTGAGCGACGGCAACCTCGCGCGTCACCTCCAGGTGCTCGACGAGGCGGGCCACGTGAGGATCGCCAAGACCTTCGAGGGAAAGCGTCCACGCACCTGGGTCTCGGCCACGCCTCAGGGGCGCAGCGCGCTGGAGACGGAGATCAGGTCGCTGCGCGCGCTGATCTCGCGGCTCGGTCCGACCCCGTGAAGTGCTCCTCGCCCCGCATGGCGAAGGTGCCCACGAGCGCGACGACGCTGATCGAGCCGAGGATGAGCCAGGCGGAGGCGAAGCCCCAGGTCTGGATCGCGTAGCCCATGACGGGAGCCGCGATGAGCGCGCTCACCAGCCCGCCGAGCGCTGTCAGCCCCTGCGCCGCCGCCGGTGAGCGAGGGAGTGAGGCCGCAGCCGTGTTGAACACCGCCGCGTACGGGATCGCTCCGCCGAATCCCACACCGATGGCGCCGAGCAGCGCGACCGTGAGCGGCCGCCCCGGCAGTGCCAGCATGACGATGCCCGCGAGCACCACGAATTGCGCGAGGCGCATGACGCCCACGGTGCTGAGGATGCGGCGCGACACGAGATAGCCGCCGAACGGCCGCGCGAGGACGGCCGTGACGAGGAGCATCGAGCCGAGGATCCCGCCGAGCTCGAGGGCCAGCCCGAACTCGCGGACCAGGAAGATCGTGATCCACGCGCCCGCGGCAAGCACCAGGCCGAAGCCCGCCGCATGCTGCGCGAACGTCCACCAGCAGTTGCCGTCGCGCGCCGCGTCGAGCATGTTCCCCGGTCGGCGGAAGTGGGGGACTTCCGGCACGCGCAGCCACAGCACGACGATCGGGACCATCGCCGCAGCCGTGATGAGGAAGGCGGTGCGCCATCCGGTCGCGGCGGCGAGCGGCGGCGCGGTCCACAGGGCGATGGCGCTGCCGAGCGGGAATCCGCCGCCGAACAGCCCGGTGCCCACGTGCGCGCGTCCTTCCGGGTAGCTGAGGCCGACATAGCGCAGGCCACCGAGGAGCCCGAGGCCGGCGCCGACGCCGCTGACAGCACGCGTGGCCAGCAGTACCCAGTAGGTCGGCGCGAGGGCCATCCCGACGGTCCCGAGGACCACGAGAACGGCTCCCCAGAGGTTCACCGCTTTCGGCGGGTAGCGGTCGGCGACGTCGCCGAGGACGAGCATCGGTATCGCTGCCGCGACGTACAGCGCCGTCGCGATGAGGCCGAGCTGGACATCGTCGAGGCCGAGCTCGGCCGCGATGAGCGGCGCCACGGGCGCGTAGCCCGCGTAGCTCCACCCGACGAGCGTGCTCGTCGCGACGGCGCTCGCGATCAGCGCGGTGCGTGACATCGGGCAAGGCTGGCAGACGCGGTGCAGCGGCGCTTGCCTGGCACTCCAATCGTGTGGTGTAATCGTAGCAACGGTGTAAGAACCACCCAACAGGAGGGCGACGTGGAGCCATCAGAGATCAAGGGCTGGATCGCAGGGCGAGTCTCCGAGGACTGGTACGAGGGTTCTCCCGACGTGCTCGTCGACCGGGACGAGATCGTCGTCGTGGGCAACCTCCCTGACATCGCCGAGCAGGACGGCGTGGACCTCGGGGCTGCGCGCGCGGGGCGCGTCAAGCAGCACCGTGAGGCCACGCGGGAAGCGCGCGTGCGGATCGCTCAGGAGGCCGAGCGCCGCTTCGGCCGTCACATCTCGTGGGGCGCACGCATCGGCGACCATGCCGAGCTCTTCACCCATCTCTCGATCCCGGTCATGACGCGGCTCCGCATCAACGAGCGCCAGCTGCTGGATTCGCTCGTCGATGCGGGGGTCGCGCGCAGCCGCAGCCACGCGCTCGCGTGGTGCGTGCGGCTGGTCGCGGACCACCAGGGCGACTGGGTCCGCGACCTGCGCGAGGCCATGGAGCGCGTCGAACAGGTGCGCGGACAGGGGCCGAAGCTGAATTGAGCGCCGAAGTCACCGCCTCCGCGGGGCGCGCGGCCGACGTCCTCGATGCGTTCTCGCACGCGGTCACGACGGTCGTCGACCGCGTCGCCCCGGCCGTCGTGCACGTCAGCAACGGGCGCGCTGGCGCCAGCGGCTTCGTCATCGCGCCGGATGGGTGGATCCTGACGAACGCTCACGTCGTGGAGCGTTCATCAAGCGTCGAGATCTCGTTCCGCGATGGCACGACGTCTCGCGGCTCCGTCGAGGGGCGCGATGCCGCGACCGATCTCGCCATCGTGCGGGTGCCGGGCTCCTCTCAAGCGGCGGAGCTCGGCGACTCCGACGCCCTGCGCGTCGGGCAGCTCGTCATCGCGATCGGTGACCCGCTCGGCTTCCAGTCCACCGTCACGACAGGCGTCGTGAGCGCGCTCGGACGCTCGCTGCGCGGGCGCGACGGGCGGCTGATCGAGAACGTCATCCAGACCGACGCCGCGCTCAACCCTGGCAACTCGGGCGGACCGCTCGTCGACACCACCGGACGGGTCGTGGGCGTGAACACGGCGATCATCGCGAACGCGCAGGGGATCTGTTTCGCGGTACCGAGCGCGACCGCGAAGCTCGTTGCCGCGGCGCTCATCCGCGACGGTCGCGTGCGTCGCGCCTACATCGGGCTCTCGGGCGTGCCGACGCCGATCGGCCGGCCGCTCGCGGCCGCGCTCGGTATCGCGGCGTCGGCCGGGATCCGCGTGCTCGACGTCGCGGCGGGCTCGCCCGCCGACGGTGCCGGCCTGCTCGCCGGGGACATCATCGCGTTCGTGAACGGCACGGCGGTGCCGACGCTCTCCGCTCTCCAGCGGGTCCTGAGCGCGGAGCGCATCTTCCGGCGCACGCCCATCGTCGCGATCCGGCGCGGCGAGCGGCTCGAGCTGTCGGTCATCCCCCAGGAGGCGCGCTAGCCGGTCAGTCCCCGAATGCGGGAGCAGCCTTGGCGGCGGGCACGGGATGCTCGCGCAGGATCGGCACGTCATCGAGGAAGACGGAGACCGCCAGCCCGATGACCACCGCCGCCGCCGCGTACAGGAAGATCTCCTCGAGCGTCAGCGCGAGCGCCGTCCGGACTGCCGTGAGGATCCCCTCGAACGCGGGCAGCGCCGTGGGCGGGAGGGCCGCGCGCGCAGCGGCGATCGCAGCCGGGTCGAACAGGGCTTGCGCGCTGCCGCCCTGAGGGAACGCGCCGGCGAGCTGCGGCGGGAGCCGGAGCGCCGCGACCTCGATCTGGGCCCGCTCGGGCAGCCGCTGCGACAGCACGGATCCGAGCACCGCGGTGCCGATCGTGCCCCCGACGTTCCGCCAGAACTGCACCTGGCTCGTGACGACTCCGAGGTAGCGGCGCTCCACCGCGCTCTGCACCGAGTTGAGGTACAGCGGGAAGGTCAAGCCGGTCCCGAACCCGACGATGACCAGAGCAGTGATGACCTGGAGCTCGGCCGCGCCGGGGCGGACGCGCGAGAGGAGCCCTAGGCCGAGGGCGACGAGGGCCATGCCGACGGTGCCGATGTAGCGGTAGCGCGGCAGCCGCAGCATCAGCTGGCCGGATGCGATGCTGCCCGTGGCGATCCCCGCCATCATCGGCGTGAGGAGCAGTCCCGAGTTCGTCGCTGCGAGGCCGAGCACGCCCTGGTAGATCAGCGGCACGTA
>JACDAF010000154.1 GCA_013695575.1 Chloroflexota bacterium
TTCTGGCTCCTTCGCGTAGTCAACGAAGGAGGTCAACGATGTCCGCAGTTCGCCGAGGTCTTCTCCGCCAGGGAGACGTCCTCCTCATCCCGGTCGATCGCGTCCCGGAGGGCGCGTCCGTCACCGAGTCTGGCCCGCGACTCGTTCTCGCCGAGGGCGAAGCCACAGGGCACGCACATGCAGTCCTCGCTGACGAGGCCAAGCTTGCCGAGGCCCTCGACGGCTCGCTTTACCTGCTTGTTGGCGGTCAGGGAAGCTCCGCCCTCGTCCACGAGGAGCACGACACGATCCCGCTCAGTCCTGGGCCATACGAGGTGCGCCGACAGCGTGAGTACGTCCCGCCGGCACCGCGCGGGAGTGCGTCCTTCCGCCGGGTGGCCGACTGATGCTCGGCCATCGCAAGATCGGCGAGAGTCCTCGAGCTCCTGGCGGGGATCGACCTCGGCAGGCCCGACCGCGACGAGGCGGAGGTGTCAGAGCGCTTGCAGGTCTACGTGCAGGCGCTGGGTCTTCCCAAGCCGCGCGTCCGGTTTGCGTCCGATGTTCGCGCCCTGCGGATGTCTCGCGTCTACCCGGCGCGGGATCGCGGATCCTGGCAGTCACTCTCGGGCCGGCAGTGGCGACTGCTCGACCACGGCGCCGAGGGCGACGGGCGCGAGGTTGCTGGGCGGTGGGGGTGGTTCGAGCCGCGTATGGAGCCCCCACGAGCGCGGCTAGAGCAACTCCTGCGTTCCGATCGCTCCGTGCTCGAGGCGGGCTTGGGGCGTTCGCACTATGTCCACGCCATCCGTCACGTCACGTGGAGCCTCGATCGCATCGCACGCGTCCTCACCTCGGGCGCGACGATGATGCCGCCGAAGCGAGTGGACGCACTCGTGCCGCTCGCTGAGGCGGCTGCCGCCGGGCTCTTCGCACACGTCGTCGGTGAGGGTGCGGACGGCGATCTGGTCGCGCTCGTTCGCCCGCGTATGTGCTTCGACGAGGACAGTCGGCTTCACGATTGGGATGGCTCGCCCGCAGCCGAATGGCCGAACGGGGAAGGTCTCTACTTCTGGCACGGCGTGGAGATGACCAAGAGTACGGGCCGCGATCCCGACGCGGTGACGCCGCGTCAGGTGCTCGGATGGGCGAACGTCGAGCGGCGCCGTGTGGCAATCGAGCGGATCGGCCTGCAGCGGTTTATGACGTCCGTCGGCGCACAGGTCGTGCAGGAGGACGACTGCGGCCGGCTGTGGCAGAGCCAACGCGAGCTCGACGGCGAGAACCTCGTCGTGGTCGAGGTTACGAACGCCACCGAAGAGCCAGACGGCACAAGGCGCACGTACTTCCTGCGTGTTCCGCCGGCGACGAACACCGCACGAGGCGCGGTCGCATGGTCGTTCGGCCTCACGCGAAACCAATACGCGATCAAGAGAGAGTCGTAAGTGGGACGACTCTTGCGAGGCCTATGGAGTGTGCTGGTTTTCACCGTGAGCGTTCTGTACCTCCTAGCGCTCATCCTGCTCTGTCTCGCGATCGAAGTCGGGTTCGTCTGGTGCGTGGGGGCCATGGGATTCGACCTCTTCGGGTGGCACTATCCAGCGCGGCTCGCACTCGTACTCGCAACGGCCGGTGTCCTAGTCGTAACGCTTGCGACCTGCGTAATGGAGATCTGGGAGTCGCGGGAACCACCTGTGACGATCGAAGAGCTCATTGCTCGCGGGCAGGGAGCTCTCGTCAACCACGACGACTACGGGAAGCTGTGGACGATCGCACCCGCGCTCGCCGATGAGGAGCTACGGATCGTCGAGGTCGTGAACACGACGCCCGATCGAGACGGTTCCTATAGCCGTCACTTTCTCCGGGTTCCGCCGAGCGTTCGCAGCGCTCGAGAGGCGGTCGCCTGGACGTTCGGGTTTGAGAGCGCGGACGAGTACGTACTTGCAGTGGAGTCATGACCGAGACCTACGAGAGGAGGAGTCACGTTGGCAACGCACATCGTCGTTGAGCAGGATGCTCCGACACGAATCACGCTCAGCATCCAAGGGGAGCTTTGGGATGGATTCGCTGAGATCGGCCGTATCGAGGTCGACGTCGTGAAGCGCCTCGATCGGCGTGTCTCGATCACGGTCGTCGAAGTGGAC
>JACDAF010000184.1 GCA_013695575.1 Chloroflexota bacterium
GCGCTCGCGCGCGACGCCGTCGCGCCGGCTCTCGTCGCCGACGTCGCGGGCGCGACGACCGCGCTCGTTCACGCGGCCGCGGACGGCACGGTCGTGGCCGCGCACCTCAGCGGCATCGGCGTGGGCCGCGGGGCCGACACGCTCGTCGCATGGGCCGGACTCGACCGGGTCCGCCGCTGGATCCCCCGCACCGTCGATGCTCCCGGGCTCCTCGAGCGCGTCTTCAACCGGGCGCGCTGGCCCGACGCGATCGCCGCCGACGAGCTCACGCTCTCGCTCGAGATCGCCCTCGCGCACGAGGCGCTGAGCCACGCGCTCGACGACGCGGCGGCGGCGGGCCTTCCCGTCGCGACGTTTCGCCGCGCGAAGGTCATCGCGCTCACCGGCAGGGCTGCCGATCTGCCGCGCCTCGCGCAATCGCTGCTCATCGTGCTCGACGCGATCCAGCCGACGGCGGTGTGCTCCGTGCTGCGCGATCGGGAGGACGCGCTCGTGGCGATCGGTGGACTCCAGGTTCGGGCACCCGGCGACGGCGGGCCGGCCGGCATGCGCTGGCTTGCGGCCGAGGTAGGCGCGCGACGTCAGCCCCTCGCGCTCGTCGCGCCGCTCGGGCGCGGCGCGACGCTGCGCGTCGTGAGCGATGGCGTCCGGCACGACGAGCGGATCGCGCGCGGGACGCTGCGGATGCTGCCATACACGGGCCCGGTCGAGCTCTCCGCACGCGGCACGCGGCTGCGAGGCCGCGGTGTCACCGGGCCTCTGGGGCTCGTCGTGGACGCGCGCGGGTGGCCGCTCCGGCTCCCGACCCGCGACGCCGAGCGCGTCCCCCTTGTGGCCGGCTGGTCTGCCTCGCTCGGCGCGCTGCCCGGGGAAGCTCGTTCGTGACGTGGCGGCACGGTACTTGGACAGTGGAGCACGACCTCCCGTTCGGCGTGCTCGACCGCGCCGACGTCGGCAGCGCTGTCGTTGCTGGCGATGTCATCGCGAGCGGCAGCCTACTCGGCACGGCGACGATCGTCCGCGGCGCGCGACGTGTGGGAGTGGCCGCCGAGGGGCTCGGCGCGGTCCAGCGCGTGGCGCTGGGGGCCGCCGTCACGCGAGGAACGCTCCTCGCCGGCCCGCCCGGGCGGTTCTCGCGCTCCGCGAAGGCGCCCTTCGACGGGCGTCTCATTCACGTCACCGCGGAGGGCGACTTCGTCCTGGCGCCCGAGCTCGGACAGTGGCTGGCGCGCGCGACCCTCGACGGGCGTGTCGTGCGTTCAGATTCATCAGTCGTGATGGTCGAGGGCTCGGCGTGGTGTCTGGGCGGGCTCGCCGCCTATGGTCCGGATGCGGTCGGCGAGCTCGCGCTTGCGGTCGATGCCCCGATCGACGAGCTCCGACCGGCGCGCATCGATGTGAGGCTGCGCGGCAAGATCCTCATCGGCGGCGCGCGCATGGCCGCCGAGGCCATCACCCGCGCGCACGCCTGCGGTGCGGCGGGCGTTGTCGCCGGGGCGGCGCCCGCCGGTGGGTTGCGCGTCGTCTACGGCGACGACGTCACTGCGGACGGCCTGGTATCGCGGGATGATCGCCCGACCGTGCTCTGCCTGGTCGGGTTCGGGACGGCCGCGCTGCCCGACGAGATCTTCCGCCCGCTCGCGTCGTTCGCGGGGTCGCGCGCCTCGGTGCATACCGCGTCCGCGCGGCTCTTCGTCTTCGCCCCCGAAGAAGCAGCGACCGCCGGCGAGCCACCCGCGATCGCCCTCGCCGACGACCATGCGGCGGTCCGGCCCCTCGGCACGCCCGGCGAGCTCGCGGGTGTCGTGCGCTTCCCAAGCGAAGTCGAATCCGAGGCCCTCGCGACGGACGCGGGACTCGTGCCGCTCGCGAACGTCCTCCCGTTCGACGCGAAGCGTTGAAGAAGAGGACGCGCGGGAAGCAGCGGGCGCGCCGCGAGGCCGAGTTCCGCGCGCGCATGCGGCGGCTCGGCCGCGTTCGCACGTGGGTGGGCGCGTTTGGCTTCGTGCCGCTCGCCGCCGCGCTCGCCTGTGGCCAGAGCGCCGGCTCGTTCCCGTTCTGCGCGATCCCACGGGAGTGGTATCTCGCGGTCTGGGCGGCGATCTTCGGCATCTTCGTCGGACTTACCATCCGCATGTTCCGTGAGCGCCGCAGCCACGCACGACTCGAGGTCCCCGACGGGCCTGCTTGATCTCGTGAGCCACTCGTCGCTCCAGACGGAGCGTCTCGGCGAGCGCCTCGGGCGGGCCGCGCTGCCTGGCGATGTGCTGGCGCTCTGGGGCGAGCTAGGGGCGGGGAAGACGGTGCTGGCCCGTGGTGTCGCGGCGGGGCTCGGGATCGATCCCGAAGATGTCACGAGCCCCACGTTCGTGATCCTGCACGAGCACCCGGCCGGGCGGATGCCGCTCTTCCACCTCGATCTGTACCGGCTCTCGACCGCAGACCTCGGCTCTACCGGCTGGGAGGAGGCGGTCGAGGGCGGTGGCGTGACCGTCATCGAGTGGCCGGACCGAGCGGGCGACGATCTCCCGGCGGACCGGCTGGACGTGCGGCTCGAGCACCTCGCCGAGACGAAGCGACGGGTCGTGCTCGAGGCCACCGGTCCGCGGTCGCGGACGCTGCTGGAAGGGATCCGGGGCGATGTTGCTGGCGCTTGATACCTCGACCGCCTGGGCATCCGTGGCGCTGTTCGACGGTCGCGACGTGCTCGCGGAGGAAACGTGGCACGCCCAGCGACGCCACGCCGACGAGCTGTTCCCCACGATCGAGCGCCTGCTCTCGCGAACGGGCGTGACCCTCGCGCGCGTCTCACGCGTCGCCGTGGCGACGGGGCCGGGCTCCTTCACCGGGCTCCGCATCGCCATCGCGGCCGCGCAGGGCCTCGCGCGCGGCGCGGGTGCGGCGCTCGTGGGCGTCTCGACCCTCGACGTGCTGGCATATCCGCACGCCAGCTCGAAGATACGGACCTGCTCGGTCCTTCCCGCGGGCAAGACCGACTGGTATGCGGCCCTCTATCAGGAGCGGAATCGGCGGTGGGCCCGGCGGTCGCCGTTCCTCATCGGCCCGCTCGAGGAGCTGTGCCGGCAGCTCGGCACGCACACGCTCTTCGTGGGAGAGCTCGACGAGTCCGCCGAATCGAGGCTGCGCGCGCTCCTCGGCCCGAAGGCGCTCTTCGCCGCTCCCGCGTCACGGATGCGGCGCGCGGGCTACCTGGCGGAGCTCGGCTGGCGTGCGCTCGAGGGCTCGCAGCAGACGAAGCTCGACGCGATCGAGCCGATCTACGTGCGGCAGCCCGCGATCCGTGGGTCCTTCGACCAGCCTTTCGCGCCTCCGCCCCGCGACGACCTGGCGCTGGGCTTGCCGAAGAGGACGTCATGACGGAACGTGTCGATCGGCGCGGTGGGCGGCCCCGCTCGGCGGGCTTCTGCCACGTGATGCGCTCCAGAGCTCGTGCGCGCACGCGGTCCGCTTCGCGGCCAGCGACCCGCCGCCCGGGTCCACCCACCTCGCCTCTCATCGTCACGACCGACCAAACTGCGTCCATGGACACCTGAGAGATGGTCTCCACGGCTCCGGTACTCATCCAGGAGATGACGCTCGAGGATGTCGACGGCGTGCAGTCCGTCGAGCGGGCGTCGTTCCCCGTGCCGTGGCCGGCGAACGCGTTCCGGCACGAGCTCACGGAGAACCGGAAGGCGCGGTACATCGTCGCGCGCGACGCGGACCGCATCGTCGGCTACGCGGGTCTGTGGCTGATGGTCGACGAGGCGCACATCACGACGTTCGCGGTGCTGCCCGACGCGCGGCGGCGCCGCATCGGCGAACGGCTGCTCCAGCGGTTGTTCGAGATCGCGCATGAGATGAGCGCGGAGTGGCTCACCTTGGAGGTCCGCGCCTCCAACCTCGCTGCGCAGCGTCTCTACGAGAAGTACGGGTTCCGCCGCGCGGGCGTGCGGCGCCGCTACTACTCCGACAACAACGAGGACGCGCTCATCATGTGGACGGAGCGGATCAAGGACCGCGCCGTCCGCGACAGGCTCGCGAAGCTCCGTCAGGAGCTCGACTGATGCGCATCCTCGCGATCGAAACGTCCTGCGACGAGACCGGCGTCGCCATCGTGGAGGACGGCCGGCGTATCCGCGCGAACGTCGTCGCATCACAGTCGGCCCACCAGGCGACCGGCGGCATCGTGCCGGAGGTGGCGGCGCGCGAGCACCTGCGGGCGCTCGACCCGGTCATGCAGCAGGCGCTCCGCGACTCGGGGATGGAGCTCGGCGACGTGGACGCGATCGCCGCGACCGTGGGCCCGGGCCTCATCGGCGCGCTCCTCGTCGGCGCGAGCTATGGGCGCGGTCTCGCCCTCGCGGCGGGCCTGCCGTTCGTCGGCGTGAACCACCTCGAGGGCCACGTGTACGCGAACTGGCTGTATGAGAGGGAGGATGAGGGGGAAGGCGCCGATGGGCCAACGGAGCCGCGGCGCCCGCCCGAGCCGGAGCTGCCGGCGATCGTGCTCGTGGTGAGCGGGGCGCATAGCGACCTCGTGCTCATGGAAGGTCACCGGCGCTTCCGCCGTCTCGGCCGCACGATCGACGACGCGGCCGGGGAGGCGTTCGACAAGGCCGCCCGGCTGCTGGGGCTCGGGTTTCCCGGTGGCCCCGAGATCGAGCGCTCCGCGCGCGATGGCGATCCCACGTCATATCCGCTGCCGAAGGCCTGGCTCCCCGACCGATACGACTTCTCCTTCTCGGGGCTCAAGACCGCCGTGCTCCGCCTGGTGCGGTCGCTCGAGGCGAAGGGACCGGTGCCGATCGCCGATGTCGCGGCCTCCTTCCAGAAAGCGATCTGCGACGCGCTCGCGGAGAAGGTCGCGCGTGCGGCGGGAGAGTACGCCGTGCGGACCGTGATGTTGGGCGGCGGTGTCGCCGCGAACGGCCCGCTCCGCGCGGAGATCCAGCGACGCACGAGCGTCCCGCTGCGCGTCCCGCCGCCGCGACTCTGCACCGACAACGGCGCGATGATCGGGGCGGCCGCGTTCTTCTCGCTCCGACACCGCACGGGCGAGATCCCGTCGCTGGTGCGCTCGTCGATGCCGCTGGGCTGATGACTCTCGTCGCGGCGCTCGACGAGGCGCGCGCGCTCGCCCAGGCGGAGGGCACCCCGCCCGAGGCCGTCCGCGATCTGCTCCTGCGCGTGCTCGCCGCCGCGTCCGAGGACCCGGCCGTCGCGCGCGAGCTCGCGGGCGTGACCGCCGGGCGGGCGCTGCTGCGCTTCACCGACGCGCCGCTCGCGATCGAGTTCCAGGCTGGCGCCGGCCGGCTCCATGCCGAGCCCGCCGAGACGCGGGGCAAGGGTCCGAAGGTCGACGCGGCGAGCCCGACCTGGCTCGGCCTGCTCGGTGGGACGCTGAAGCCCTGGCTCGCCTTCACGCGTGGCCTCGTCGTGTGCCGTGCCGGGCTCACCGAGCTGCGCTGGCTGCAGCAGGTCGCCGAGCGCCTGCAGCGCGGGTACGAGGCAGCGCGGTCCGCGGGACCCAGCGCTCGAGCGTGATCCCATCCCGAGGCGCTGCCTTCGTCACCGGCGGCTCGATCGGTGCCGACACGTGCGTCGGGCTCGCTCGCGCCGGGTTCGACGTGGCCTTCAGCTATCGCAACAAGGCTGCACGTGCAGCGGAGATCGCGGGCGCGATCACCGCAGCCGGCGCGGCTGCGCTGCCGCTCCAGTGCGACATCACTGTTGGCCGCCGACATCGCGCGAGCCGCCGAACGGTTGCGTGCCCTGACGTCCCCACTGCGACTCCTCGTCCTCAACGCGTCCGGTGGTCTCGAGCGCGACCTGCTCGCCACCGATCCCGAGTACCCGATGCACGTCAACCAGCGATGCGCAGCTCGCTGTCCTCGAGGCGGTCGTCCCGTTGCTCGAGCTGGGCGCGACCGTCGTGTTCGTGACGAGCCATTGGGCGCACCTGTACGGCCGTGTCCCGCAGCTTCCGCAGTACGAGCCCATCGCCGGTCGAAGCACGCCGGTGAGACCGCGCTGCGGCAACGCGTGCCCGCGCTCAACCTCCGGCTGCTGGTCGTGACCGGCGATCTCGTCGAGGGGACGATCACTGCGAAGCTCCTCGAGCGCATGGATCCGGGCGTGCGTGCGCTCCGCACGAGTGCGACGCATCCGCTCCCGTCGACCCGCGAGATGGCCGGCGCGATCGTTGCGGCTGCACTCGATGAACGGTTGCCGTCCGGCCACACGGTCGTCGTCGGGCGACCTTGACTCGCTGGATACCATGTGACCAGAATTCTGGTCAGGGAGGTAAAGTGCCGTGAAGACGCTGTCGCTCTCCGAGGTCAAGGCGAAGCTCAGCCAGCTCGTCGATGAGGTCGAGAGCCGCGACGAGCGCATCGTCATCACGCGCAAGGGACGACCAGCAGCCGTCCTGGTGAGCCAGGACGACCACGACAGCTGGCAGGAGACGCTCGAGATCACGTCCGACCGGAGCCTCATGACCGAGCTGAGGCGTGGTCTCCGCCAGATCGAGCGAGGCGAGACCAAGACCTACGACGAGGTCTTCGGGCGGAAGGCGCGCGGACCGAAACGATAGGCAGGCCACGCGCGGTCGCGCTCA
>JACDAF010000198.1 GCA_013695575.1 Chloroflexota bacterium
GGCGTGCTGCCGGCCGGCTTCCTCGCGGACCGCGTCGGCCGCAGAACGATGCTCCTCGTCGCAGCAGGAAGCGGGATGCTGGGCGCCGCGGCGTTCATTCCGCTGACCGATTGGCGCGGAGCTTTCGTCGGCTCGGCGCTCTACTGGGCCGCCATCGCAGGGCTCCCGATCATGACCTCTCACCTCGCCGCGACCGTTCCGGCCGAGCGCCTGGGCGGCTCGATGGGCACGGTGTACGGAGCGTTCTTTCTCGGGATCATCCTCGCGGCCCCGGCGTCGGGGCTCATCGCGGCTGCGTACGGCCTGCGCGCTCCGTTCGCGGGTGCGGTCCTGTTGTTCGCCGGATCGCTCGCGTGCGAAACGTTCATCAGAGGTAGCCCCGCGCGCGCGACCCTGCGATCGGGAGCGCTGTCCGGCCGCTTCTGGGCGCTGCTGTTCCTGGCGCCGCTCGCGGGCCTGCTCGCGTACCTGCCGACGCCGCTCTTCGCCGTCTACATGCGTGATGTTGCACAGGCTCCGCTCGAGGTGATCGGCGTGCTCGTCGCTGCCGTATCGCTGGGGTCCGCGGTGTTCTCCGCGGCGGCGGGCCGGCTGGCGGATCGGTTCGGCGTCGTGCCTTCGGTCGCAGGCGCCGCCCTGTTCGTCGCGACGGGGAGCGCCGCACTCGTGCTCTGGAGCGGGACGCTCCCAATGCTGTTCGTGGGGTCGCTGCTCCTCGGGGCCAACCAGGCGGCCAACCCCGTCGTCGCGGCAGCGATCGGTCGCGTGCTGCCGCCGGCGCGCCTCTCTGTCGGCTACGCGTCATTCCAGCTCGCGTACACCTCCGGCGCGGGCGCCGGGAGCATCCTTGCCGGCGCGCTGCACGACACGGATCCGTTACTCCCATACCTCGTGAGCGCGGCGCTCGCTCTGCCGGTCGCGGGGGTCGTGAGCCTCGTCGTCGTTTCCGCGGTCCGGGGAGCGGAGCCGGGCGAGGCTCGGTAAGGTAAGAGGCCGGGCGGAGCCCCGGCCGTAGAAGGAGGCGACCCGTTTGACCGTTGCACCTGACAAGACGCTGTACTCCTTTCCCTCCTCAGACGATGCGATGGCGCCCGAGTGGCCCGGTACGCCGATCGGCGCCAAGAACACGATCACCCGGCAAAAGGGCCGGACGCCGATCCACGACAAGGTCGTCGACGAAAAGGCGGGTCTCTTCAAGAGGCTCCTGGCGAGCTCGTTCGAGCACATCGCGGGCTCGAAGGCGCCGACCTACAGCCACGATGTCGTGATCCACGGGATGCGGGTGCGCGCGATCACCAATAGCGAGCACCTCATCGGGTACTGGCGTGACAACTGGTTCTCGCCGAGTGAGTGGGCGGACCGCACCGGCATCAAGCTCGCGGAGACGCCGGACATCCTCGTCATCGCGCTCGGCCGCGTCCCGACGGAGGCCGAGGCCGCGTACTACAGCCGGCAGAACGACACCGTCATCTTCTTCAACACCTCGTACTACGGGCAGCTGAAGAGCTGGGTCCTGGGGGCCGTCGGGCGGAAGCTCGCGGTCGACTACGGGATCCATTCGATCCACGGCGCGGTCGTGACGAAGGATGGGAAGGGTGTCCTCTACATCGCGCCGACCGGAACGGGCAAGTCGACCTCGACCTACGGTCTGATGGAGTTCCCGAACACCCGCTTCCACTCCGACGACTGGGTGTACGTGCGCTACGCGTACCCGACGAGTGCCGGCGCGCGGATCTCACCGGCTCGTGTGCTCGAGGGCGGCAGAGAGGTCGCGCGGGGCTATCAGTGCTACCGCTGGCTCGAGGAGCACCCGCGCTCCGCGGATACGGTGATCGGCCGCGGCCTGGACGATGCGGAGCTCACCTGCGCCGCCAAGGACATCGATGTCGATCACCCCGAGGCCTACGCCTACACCTCGGAGAAGGTCTTCTACCTCCGGTCCAATCTGGTCGAGAGCTTCCCGCAGGCCGCGTTCGACATGGTCCGCTCGCGCCTCGAGAACGCACCCGACGTCTCGGCGGAATTCCTAGCGGAGCACAAGGCCACCATCGGCAAGGTGTTCGCGCACCTCAAAGGGAAGAAGCCGTTCGATGCGATGCACGACGACGAGCTTCGCACGACGATCGGTCGCTTTTTCGCGTTCGACAACACCCGGGCGATGTTCGACATCGCGACCGTGTTCCCGAAGGAGCGCGTGTTCATGAACCCGATGGAGCCCGCGCGCATTCACGCGACGTTCCTCATCAAGCGCAACTTCGACGAGGATCTCGTGGTCGAGCGCATGGGCATCGACGCGTTCATGGCCCGTCTCATGGTCGGGCGGACGCCATCGGGGGCGAAGGAGATCGTGTACAACTCCTATCGCGCGGTCGACGACAAGAGCGAGCGCAGCTGGCTGGACACGATCGAGGCCAAGGGCGTGGACAAGATGTGGGACACCTACCAGAAGGCCGAGGACAAGCCGGTCACCCTCCACGAGGAGATGGAGATGTTCCGAATGCTCTTCCGCTCGGCCAAGGCATACGACCTGAACACGGTCCTGGAGAAGGACAAGGCCATCACATCACGGATGGACGCCGTGAGCAGGACCATGCGGATCATCGTCGCCGCCCTCGACAATGAGAGCGACGACTTCCGGTACACCATCGCCGACTACTCGAAGCTCCTCGGTCCAGAGAGGTAGCGTGCGACGCATCTGGCGGGAGAACGGCCTGACGATCGTCACGCTGGCCCTATTCCTCCTGTTCGTCGGCGGGCAGACCGTTGCCGGCTGGCACGAGCACAACCAGGATCAGGAGGAGCACGGGCAGCCGACCCTCGACTATGTCGAGTATCTCGGGAGCGGGCACTCGATCGAGGCCCTCTCGGAGAACGCCGAGAGCGAATTCCTGCAAATGGGCCTTTTCGTCTGGCTGACGACGTTCCTCCGCCAGAAAGGCTCACCCGAGTCGAAGAAGCTCGGTCCGGAGGAGGTCGACAAGGATCCGCGGCGGGATAAGCAGCGCGGGTCTCCGGGGCCGGTCCAGCGCGGCGGGGTCGTGCTGAGGATCTACGAGAACTCGCTCACGCTCGCGTTCCTCGTGCTCTTCCTCGTGTCCTTCACGCTGCACGCCATGTCCGGTGCGGCGAGCTACTCCGAGGAGCAGATCGCCCACGGCGGTGCAGCGGTGTCGGCGATCCAGTACCTGGCCACATCGCGGATGTGGTTCGAGTCCTTGCAGAACTGGCAGTCGGAGATGCTCTCCGTGCTCTCGCTCGTCGTGCTGAGCATCTTTCTGCGCCAGCGGGGCTCGCCCGAGTCGAAGCCGGTCGCCGCCCCGAACAGCAGGACCGGATCGGACTAGC
>JACDAF010000300.1 GCA_013695575.1 Chloroflexota bacterium
TTCGTCGCGCGGATCGCGTCGAGCAGCTCCTGCGTCGACGGGTTCATGGTCGCTCCGCCGCGGAGCGGCGTCGCGCCGAGCGAGCGCGCGATCTCGACGAAGCCGTCGCCGGGCAGGACCGCGACGACCCCGACCGGGGAATGTGCCGCAGGCGGCGCGACCGCGATGCCGGTCGTCCGCTCATGCTCGGCGGACATCGCCTCGAGATCCTCGACCACGACGTCGCTGATGCGGCCCGCCGTGAGCCCGATCGCGATGATCTTGTCCGGCTGGAGGGTATGGACGTGGATCTTGAGCGCGGTCTCATCACCGACCACGAGCACGCAGTCCGCGCCGAACTCCATCATCTCGGCCTTCACGTCGTCGGCCGTGCGGGACGGCGACGCGATGAGGTACTGCACGTCGTAGGCACCCTTCCACGATGCGACGTCGAAACCCTCGCCCGCGTGCGCTCGGGGCGACGTCGCCGCGGACACCGGTGTCCCCGAGCCCTCGTGGGCCGCCAGGCGCTGCGCGCGGCCTTCCGATCGCGCGAGGGCGCCATCCAGCAGCAGCCAGAGGCCGCGGGCTCCCGCGTCGACGACACCGGCCGCACGGTTCATGGGATTTGCCTGTTGCGTGCGAGCGACCGCCTCGACGCCAGCGTGCACAGCGGTCTTGAGGATCCCCGCGGGGTCGTCGATGCTGCGACCGACGGCGTCCGCGATGTCGGCGAGCGCCGTGAGCATGGTCCCCGGTGCGGGGTGCGTGACGGCCTTGTAGGCGTGCTCGCGAGCGGACGCGTAGGCGTCACTGAGATCGCGACCGGTCATCGCGTCCTTTCCGGCGAGGGCGTCCTTCAGACCGCGCATGATCTGCGAGAGGATCACGCCACTGTTACCGCGCGCACCCATGAGCGCGCCCTGCGCGGCAGCGGCCGCCACCGCGCCGGCCACCGGTTCGGCGTTGCGTGCGTACGCGAGCGCCGAGCGCATGGTGTGCAGCATGTTCGTCCCGGTATCTCCGTCCGGGACGGGATAGACGTTGAGCGCGTTCACCTCGTCGACGGAGCGGGCGAGGCGCTCGGTCGCGGCCTCGAGATGTGCGAGCAGTGCCGGCCCGTCACAGCGTGCTACCACCTCGGAACCCCGCTCGGCGGCCGAGCACGCGAAGGGCGCGGACGGCGCGTGGGTGCTACGATCGACGGACTTTAGCCCATTCCCCCCGGAGGTCCGCCCGTCATGCCACGCGCCTGCGCGCTGTGCGGCAAGTCCGCCGGCTTCGGCTCCAACGTCAGCCACTCGAAGGTGCACACGCGCCGTCGGTTCGACGTGAACCTGCACGCGGCGCTCATCGGTGGGCAGAAGCTGCTCGTCTGCACGCGCTGCCGCCGCACCGAGACGAAGGGCGCTCGGATGGCGAAGAGGGCCGCGAAGGCTCGCTAGACCGACTTCGCGAACAGCTGGATCCGGTGCCCGTCCGGATCCGCGACCTCGATGTCCTTCACGTAGACGAAGACGACCGCGAAGTCCTTCGCCAGCGGCGTCATCGGCTCGCCCCGGGGGCTCGTGGGGATCCACCGCGGCACGGCGCGACGATACGACTCGTACGAGTCGCCGAAGCGCCGACGCGGGTCAGGCTCATGCGACCGGCGCCGCGCGGCCCTCAGGCACCTTCAGCTGCCCGCACGCCGCGGCGATGTCCTGCCCCTTGCTGATCCGGACCGTCGCGCTGATACCCCCTCCCTCGAGGATCTCGGCGAACCGTTCCATCCGCTCGACCGGCGGCCTGCGGAAGCCGCCCGGCCCGGGGTTGTACGGGATGAGGTTCACGTGCGCGGCACCCGGTCGCATGTGCTCCGTGATCCGCCTCGCGAGCAGCGCGGCCGCTTCCGCGGAGTCGTT
This sequence comes from Chloroflexota bacterium, assembly GCA_013695575.1. GTDB lineage: Bacteria > Chloroflexota > Limnocylindria > P2-11E > P2-11E > JACDAF01. Next base: position 1,884 of record JACDAF010000300.1, read on the forward strand.
CACGCCACCCAGCAGGATGTACTCGAACGTCACGCGCCGCTTGGTCTTCTTCGCGTAGCGCGCGGCCGACGCGAGCACCAGGTCGATGTCCCAGCGCCTGTTGATCGGCATGATCGCCGTGCGGATCGAGTCGACCGGCGCGTGGAGCGAGATCGCGAGGTTGATCGGCAGGCCCTCGCTCGCGAGCGCGTCGATCTTCGGCACCACACCGCAGGTCGAGATCGTGATCCGGCGTGGGCTGATGCCGAACGCGTCCGGGTCCGTGAGCATGCGGGCGGACGCCAGCGTCGCCTCGTAGTTGTTGAAGGGCTCGCCCATCCCCATGTAGACCACATGCGAAACACGGTCGCCCTCGGCGGCGAGCTCGTCCTGCCAGTGCCGCACCTGATCGACGATCTCGCCCGCCGTGAGGTTGCGGATAAGGCCCATCTCGCCCGTGGCGCAGAACGCGCAGGCCATCGGGCAGCCGGCCTGCGTCGAGACGCACACCGAGTTCCGCGCGCCGTGGTGCGGCATGAGCACGGTCTCGATGCGATGCCCGTCCCAGAGCGCGAGGAGTGCCTTGCGCGTCTCGCCGTCCGCGCTCGCCTGCTCCGTCACCGGCTCGACCGAGCTCCAGCGGAACGACACGGCGAGGTCATCACGGAGCCGCTTCGGGACGTCGGTGAGATCCGACCAGCCGCACGTTCCCGCAAGGGACGCGTGTCGACGGATCTGGCGGACGCGGTAGGCCGGCTCGCCGCGCTCGGTGAGCCAGGCGCCGAGCACTCCGTCGTCGACCTCGCTGATGGCGTCGTGTCCGGTCACGTCACAACGGTAGCGGCGGTGCCAGCCTGACATCATGCCCTCGTGACCGGCACCCTCACCGGCGTGCTCATCCCGCCATCGCGACCTCCACTGACGGCGGGCGCGACGGCGTTCTAGCGCTCAGCATGGCACGCGAGGGTCGTCACCGCGCAGGCCGTTCGCCCAGTCCTCTCCGCTCATCGCGCGTCTCCCGGCGGGCTTCACCACATCGAGCCGCAGCCACCCGGCACCGCAGGCGACGTGGGGCGCGCGCGACGCACCCCAGTACGGGACGTACGCGGGATCGCTGCGGCCGAGCACTAGCGTGCCGTCTTGGCGCGGCGGTCCGCCGAGCACTGTCGCGGCCAGGACCCCGATGCGCTGGCCGCGGAACGTGGTCCAGGCCCCCGGCTCCGGGCGCAGCGCGCGGACCCGCCGCCCCACCGCCTCCGCGGGCTCGGACCAGACGAGCTCGCCGTCGGCCGTCGTGAGCTTCCGCGCCCAGGTCACGCCATCGGCGGGCTGCGGCTCGGCTTCCAGCTCGCCCCCGATGTACCGCGGCAGCTCGCGGCGTAGCAGTGCCGCACCCGCCTGCGCGAGCCGCTCCGAGAGCTCGCCCGCGGTCTCGCGCGGGTCGATCCGCACGCGCTCGCGTACCAGGATCGGGCCGGCATCCAGCTCGGGGGTGCCCTCCATCAGCGTGACGCCGGTCTCCAGGTCGCCCGCGAGGATCGCGTGCGCGACCGGCGCGGCCCCCCGCCAGCGCGGCAGGAGCGAGGCGTGCACGTTCACCGCGCGGCCGCTGGCCGCGTCGATGAGCGCGGCGGGGATGAGGTTCCCGTACGCGGCCCAGACGAGCAGCTCCGGCTCGAGCGCGATCATCGCGTCCAGATCGTGCCCGCGGAGTCGCTCGGGCTGCAGGACCTCGAGCCCGCTCGCGAGCGCCCGCACCTTGACCGGGGGGAGCGTGAGCCGACCGCGGTGTCCGGGCCGATCCGGCTGCGTCACGACGGCGATGAGCCGTACGACGCCCGCGCCGGCGAGCTGCTCGAGGGCGTCGAGCGACACCACCGCGAATTCCGGTGTCCCAAGAAAGACGGTCCGCGGCACTAGACCGACGGCTCGAGCTCCTGGCGATGCTGACCGGACACGGGCCGCGGCTCCTCCCCCGGGCCTGGCGGCTCGACAGGAAAGAGGTCGTCCACGCGCGACCGCAGCAGGTCGACGTACAGGGTGCCCTCGAGGTGGTCCGTCTCGTGGAGCATGCATTGCGCGCCGAGCTCGACCCCTTCGATGGTGAAGCGCTTTCCCGCAGGGTCGACCGCGCCCAGACGGGCGGCGACCGGCCGTTCGAGCATCCCGTACAGGCCGCGCACCGAGAGGCACCCCTCGCTCGTCTCGTCGAGATCCTCGCTCACCCACTCGACCTCCGGCTCGATGGCGACGATGCCGGCCTCGTCGACGTCGACGATGCAGATGCGCAGCGGGACGCCGATCTGCGGCGCCGCGATCCCGATGCCGCGCGCCGCGACCATTGACGCGAATAGCCGCGCGATGAGCGACTCCAGCTCCCGGCGGGCGAGCCTCGGCCTGTGCGCGGGGGAGTGCAGCACCGGGTCACCGACCTGGCGGATGTCCACGGCATTCGCGGCGACGAATTCGTCGCTCGACCACTTCTCGCGGCGGGGGCCAGTGATCGTCCAGGGCGAGCCCTTCACGATCGTGACCCGCGGTCCTCGCGGCTCTTCGTCGGTGTCGTCCGGCTCGCGCGCCGCGTCGCTCACGCCGCGGACGCTAACCGAGGAGCGAGACCGGGTCCACGTCGACCGACCACTCACTGCCGATCCGTACGCGGTCGAGCACCGCGGTGGGACGCGGACCCCGAAGCACGAGCTGCACGCGGTAGTTCCCCGCGCGCTTCGCGGCGAACGCCGGCGCGGGCCCGAGCACCTCGGCATCGTCACCCGCGGCGGTCTCGAGCTCCGCCGCAAGGCGGGCCGCGCGGGCTTCCACCGTCGCCTCGCGGCGCGCCCCGGTCTGCAGCAGCACGAGCCGGCCGAAAGGCGGATTCCCGAAGCGGCGGCGGTCAAGGAGCTCCCGCGCGGCGAACGTCTCGTAGTCGTGTGCGGCCGCCGCCCGCACTGCGTGATGGTCGGGGAGGTACGTCTGCAGGATCCCTCGCCCGCCCACATCGCCGCGGCCGGATCGCCCGAGGACCTGCGTGAGCAGCTGGAAGGTTCGCTCGGCCGCGCTCGGATCGGGCAGATTGAGCAGCGTGTCGGCGTTCACGACGCCGACCAGCGAGACACCGGGCAGGTCGAAGCCCTTCGCGATCATCTGCGTGCCGACGATCACCTGCGAATCGCCGGATCGCATCCGCTCGTACGCGACCGCGTGCGCGCCCTTCCTCGCGACGGCGTCCCGGTCGAGACGGGCGATCTTCGCACGCGGGAGCAGCTGCCGAACGTCCTGCTCCACGCGCTGCGTGCCGACCCCGAGCTGTCGGATCCGCGCACTCGCGCACTGCGGGCACGCCGACGGTGCGTCCCGCCGCCACTTCCCGCACCGGTGGCAGACCAGGCGCCCGTCGGCATGGAGCGCGAAGGGGATCTCGCAGGATGGACAGGGCACCACGTATCCGCAGTCACGGCACAGGATCACGGTCGCGAGCCCCCGCCGGTTGAGGTACAGGATCGCCTGCTCGCCGCGCTCGACCGTCCGCACAAGAGCGCTCCGCAACGCGCGCGAGAGCGTGCTGCGGTTCCCTGCGCTGAGCTCGAGCCGTAGATCGACCACCGTGGTGGGCGGCAGTGGCAGGTCGGCGATGCGCTCGCCGAGCCTGAGCAGCGTAAGCTCTCCCGCTGTCGCGGCGTGATGGGTGGCGACGCGTGGCGTCGCGGAGCCAAGCACCACCGTCGCGCCGGCGATGCGGCCGAGCGCCCGCGCCGCATCGACGGCGTGATACCGCGGTGCGCTCTCCTGCTTGTACGAAGGCTCCTGCTCCTCGTCGACGACGATGAGCCCGGGCCGTGCGACTGGGGCGAAGAGCGCCGAGCGGGAGCCGACGACGACGTCGCAGACCCCGTCGACCACGCGCCGCCACTCGTCGTATCGCTCACCCGCGGACAGCGCGCTGTGCAGCACGGCGACCCGATCGCCGAAGCGCGCGAGGAAGCGGCCGACGACCTGTACCGTGAGGGCGATCTCCGGGACGAGCACGATGACTCCGAGGCCACGCGCGAGCGCGGCAGCCGCCGCGCGAAGGTAGACCTCGGTCTTGCCGCTCGCGGTCACGCCGTGGAGCAGGAACGCGCCGCCGCTTCCGAGCGAGCCAACGATCGACTCGAGGGCGGGAGCCTGCGAGCGTGTGAGCGGCAGATCCCGCACCACATCGTCCTCGTGGAGCGAGAGCTCGGTCGGGATCCGCCGGACCGCGTGGCGTCCGACGGTCGCGAGTCCGCGCGCGGCGAGGCTCTTCGCGCTCTCGCCGGATCCACCGGACTGTCCGAGCTCAGCGGCGGTGACCGCGCCCGCGGCGAGCGCGCGCAAGGTGGCGAGCTGCCGGGCTCCGAGGCGAACCGGCTCGTCGATCGCGCGCCGCCCATCGGGTGTGATCGCGAAGATCGCCTCGGTGCGCTCACTCCGCGCGCTCTCCAGCGTGGCACCGCGGGCGCGGGCGGCCAGTGCCGGCGGGAGCATCGCGCGGACCGCGTCGGCGAGCCCGCAGCGGTAATACGACGCGATCCAGCGCGCGAGCGCGAGCTGGTGAGCGGAGAGCAACGGCAGCGGATGCACAAGGCCATCGACGGCGCGCAGGGAGGCCTCCGGTGCCGGAACGTCGACAGCGACGACCACACCGCGTGTCGCACGATCGCCGAGGCCAACGCGAACGAGGTGCCCCGGCACGACGTCCAGACCGTCGGGAATGAGATAGGTGAAGGTCATCGCGGGACCGCGAAGGCCCGAGAACACGGCGACCTCCGCAGTACGGGTCACGCGATGAGGCTAGTCGTCCTTCACCGGACCGCGGTCGCGAGCTCGTCGACCTGCACGCCGCGGGCCGTTCACAGGTCGTAGCGCCGCGGACGCTTGGCCTCCGCGCGGATGATGCGCGCGATCTCTTCGACGGTCGCGTCGACCTTCCCGTCGTCGTTCACTACCACGTAGTCGTACTCAGGCGCCGCGGCCATCTCGATCGCCGCGTTGCGCAAGCGCACTTCGAGCTGCTCCGGCGTTTCGGTCGCGCGCTGCACGAGACGGCGGCGGAGCGACTCGACCGAGGGCGGCATGATGAAGATCGTCAGCGCCTCCGGCAGCATGGCCTTGAGCTTGCGCATGCCCTGTGGCTCCGGCTTCACGATGACGATCGTGTGGTCGCGAAGGGTGTCGGCGAGCGCGTCGCGGCGGACACCCTTGAAGTCGCCGTGCACCATCGACCACTCGAGGAAGTTGCCCACCTCGATCTCCTCGCGGAACTTTTCCGGTGAGTAGAAGTAGTAGTCCGTGGCATGAACCTCGCCGCGGCGCGGCTTCCGGCTCGTCGCGGTGACATACACGACGGCATCGTCGAGCGCCTTGACGAGGCGCGCGATCACGGTGTCCTTCCCTGCCCCGGATGGAGCCGAGATGATGACCAGGAGACCGCGACCGTCGATCCCGCTCAATCGGCTCGTCGCCGCAGCGTTGCCGTGTCGCCCGCTCGACAGCTCACGGCCGGCGGTCTCGCTCGCGCGGACGGAGCTCTCACTCGCTCGCCCCAGGCACTCTCAGGCGAGCGCTTCGGCGAGGAGCGATGTCGAGTTCGCCGGCTCTCCGAGCTCCGCCAGCGCACGTCGCAGGTCGTCCCCAAGCGGCGCGGAGAACGTGCGCTCACCGGAGCGAGGGAGCCGGACCGTGAGACGCCACGCATGGAGCCATTGACGCTCGAGGTGGGTCGGGTCATGCGTTCGTCCGTACACGGGGTCGCCAACGATAGGGAGTCGCGCGAAAGCCAGGTGGACGCGGATCTGATGGGTCCGTCCCGTTTCGGGACGGACGTGCAGAAGAGCGGCTCGGGCGTTGCCGCCGCCGTACGTCGCGATCCGCTCGAACCGGGTGATCGCCTCGCGACCGGTCTGCCGGATCGCCATGCGGCGACGGTCCGACTCGTCCCGCTGGATGGGCGCATCGATGACCACCGGTCGCTCTCCGGGATCACCCCAGACGAGCGCGAGGTACTCCTTGCCGAACCGCTTTGCCTGGAGCTGCCGGGAGAGCACAAGGTGGGCGGCGTCGCTCTTTGCCACGATCATCACGCCGCTCGTGTCCTTATCGAGCCGGTGCACGATCCCGGGCCGGCCCGCCTCGCGCCCGGTCTCCGCTCCGACACGTCCCGCGACCGCGTTCACGAGCGTGCCGGTGCGATGCCCATAGGCGGGATGCACCACCAGCCCCGCTGGCTTGTTCACCACGATGACGTCCGCGTCCTCGTACAGCGTGTCGATGGCGATGTCCTCGGCCTCGAGCGAGAGCGGCTCCTCGGGAGAAGGGACGACGAGCGAGAGCCGCTGACCCGCCCGCACCTTGTGCGACGGATCTACGGCGGCACCGTCGGCCGTGACATGGCCCTCCCGCGCGAGGCGTTGAATGACACTGCGCGAGAGCTGGGTGCGCTCCGCGAGGAAGCGGTCGACACGGACGCCGCCGGCGTCCACGTGGAGCTCGATGCGCTCCGTCATACGGGTTCGGTCCGCTGCCGCTCCGATAGCCATAGCAGGAACGTCACGGCGAAGATGCCGACCACGATCGACGAGTCGGCAACATTGAACGACCAGAAGCGAGGCCCATCCGGCAGACCCACGTCGACGAAGTCGACGACGTATCCCTGCCCGAGGCGATCGACGAGGTTTCCGAATGCGCCGCCGAGCTGCATCCCGAGGGTGCCTGCCAGCCAGGGGGAGCGCATCGCGATGGTCCGGTAGTAGTAGAGGATCGCCAGCACCGCGAAGATCGACAGCACCGACAGGAGCGTCGTGCGGTCCTGTGCGAGCCCGAACGCGGCTCCCGTGTTCCGGACGTGCGAAAGGCGAAGGTACGGCCCGATGATGTCGCGGGTCTCGTGCAGCGGGATGCTCGTCACGACGGCCGCCTTGGTCACGCGATCGAGCACGAAGACCCCGGCCGCGACCGCGGCGATGAGCCCTATCCGGCGTGTGGTCACGAGGTCATGCTAGAGAGATGCGGAGCGACCGCTAGGTGACCATGCCTCCATCCACGACGAGGACTTGCCCGGTGATGTAGGCGGCGTCGTCCGACGCGAGGAACGCGATCGCGTTCGCGATGTCCTCGGCGGCGCCGAAGCGCCCGAGCGGGATCTGCTTCAGCAGAGCGTCCTTCACCTCCTGTGGTAAGGCGTCCGTAAGGTCCGTCGGCACGAAGCCCGGCGCGACGGCGTTCACCGTGATGTTGCGGCTCGCCATCTCGCGCGCGACCGTCTTGGTGAATCCGATCACGCCGGCTTTCGCCGCCGAGTAGTTCGCCTGGCCGGCGTTGCCGACGAGGCCCGTGATCGACGACACGTTCACGATCCTTCCGGCGCGCTGCTTCATCATCGGCCGCATCGCGGCCTTGGTGATCAGGAAGGTGCCGCGAAGGTTCAGATCGAGGACCGCGTCCCACTCTTCGGCGCTCATTCGCAAGAGCAGGTTGTCGCGGGTGATCCCCGCGTTGTTCACGAGGATGTCAAGCCGGCCACCGCCGAACTCGAGGGCTTCTTTCATGACGCGCTCGGCCTCGCCGTCCTGCGAGACGTCGCCCTGGATGAGCGCTGCCGTCGAGCCCGTCAACTCGACGAGGTGCTTGGCCTCCTCCGCCGCGGCGGCGTTTCCTTTGTAGTTCAGGGCGATCCGCGACCCGTCGCGTGCCAGGCGGACCGCCGTCGCCCGGCCGATCCCGCGACTCCCGCCGGTGATGAGGGCGACCTTGCCGGCAAGAGCGCTCATCCGGCCTGGTCCCGCCCCAAGCGATCAGTCAGCCGGAGCCCCTCTGAAGATGAGGCTCGCGTTGTGGCCCCCGAAGCCCATCGAGTTCGAGAGTGCCGTCCGGATGGGCGCGAGGCGCGACGAGTTGGGGACGTAGTCCAGATCGAGCGCCGGGTCGGGCACTTCGTAGTTGATGGTCGGAGGGAGGCAGCCGTCCCGGATCGCGAGGAGGCAGGCGATGGCCTCGAGCGCGCCCGCGGCACCCAGCAGGTGTCCGGTCATCGACTTCGTGGACGAGATGGCCAGCTTGTACGCATGATCGCCGAACAGAGACTTGATAGCTGCGGTCTCCTCGCGGTCGTTCGGCTGGGTCGAGGTCCCATGTGCGTTGAGGTAGTCGATCTCATCAGGACGCATCCCCGCCTGGTCGAGAGCCATCTTCATGGCTCGCGCGTTCCCCTCGCCCTCCGGCGACGGCGAGGTGATGTGGTACGCGTCCGCGGTCGCGCCGTATCCCACGAGCTCGCCGTACAGCCGCGCTCCGCGACTGCGCGCGTGCCCGTACTCCTCGAGGATGACGACCGCAGCGCCCTCGGACAGGATGAAGCCGTCCCGCTCCTTGTCGAACGGGCGTGAGGCGTGCGCCGGGTCGTGGTTGCGGCGGCTCATCGCGTGCATCGTCGCGAACGCCCCGATGGCCAGCGGGAGCACTGCGGCCTCGGAGCCTCCGGCCACCATGACGTCGGCCTGCCCGCGCCGGATCATCTCGGCCGATTCACCGATGGAGTGCGCGCTCGAGGCGCACGCGGAAACGTGCGCGACATTCGGGCCCTGCATACCGAACTGCATGGAGATCTGCGCGGACGCGGCGTTGGCCATCAGCATCGGCACGAGGAACGGCGACAGGCGGCTCGGGCCGCGCTCCTCCATGATGATCACCTGCTCGATGAGCGTTTCGAGACCGCCGACGCCCGTGGCGATGGCGACGCCCGCCCGATCGGGCGAGTCGGTGAGAACGATCTTCGAGTCATGGAGGGCCTGCGCGGCCGCACCCACCGCGAGCTGAGTGAACCGGTCCGTCCGGCGCGCGTCCTTGCGATCCATGTACCGCGTGGGATCGAAGTCCTTTACCTCGCCCGCGATCTGAGACTCGTACGCAGACGGGTCGAACCGCGTGATACGGGTGATCCCGCCGCGGCCATGCGTGAGGGAATCCCACGTCTCCACGACGTCATTGCCGACGGGCGTGATCGCGCCGATACCGGTGACGACGACGCGGCGCGTCACGCGAATCTCGACCGGACCCGCTTCAGGGCGCTGCACGTGACGATCACGGTGCCCAAGCCTACGCCCGGCCGCTAGGTCCGCTCGAGCTCCAGGCTCGCCGCGACGCCGTTCAGCTCACCAGACCAGCGGTGTCCTGCGCCGACGGTCCCTTCGCGGGCCGCCACCGCGAGGGTCTCGCGCGAGATCAGCTGGTCGAACTTCCTGACGGTCGGCGCGATCGCACCCGCATAACGAAGCACGATGCGATCGGCGATCTCGAGGCCCGCCTCTTTTCGCAGCTCGTTGATCTTGTGCACGAGCTCTCGGGCCAGGCCTTCCTTCACCAGATCCGGGCTGAGTGCGGTCTCGAGCGCTGCGACGGCACCAGCGTCGCGGCCAACGGCGTGGCCGGGCGCACCGACGTGCTCGACGAGCACCTCGTTCGGCTGCAGCGTGAACCCCTCGACCTCGAACGCTCCGTCACGCTGAGTGAATCGGCCCTCGGCAAGCGCGGCGCGCACCCGAGGCAGATCCTTGCCGAGCTTCGGCCCCAGCGCCTTGAGCTCAGGCTTCACGCGCAGCTCGACGAGCCCCGTGGCGTCCTCGCGTACCTCCAGCTCCTTCACGTTGAGCTCGTCGCGGACGAGACAGGCGACCTCACCGCCCGGGTCCAGCGCGTCCCGGTCGCGATCGGTCCGGTCGAAGACGACGACGAGCCGCCGGAGCGGCATGCGCAGCTTCACCTTCGCCTCACCGCGTGCGGTCCGGCCCAACGAGACAACCCGCATGGCCGCTCGCATCTCGCGGTCGAGCGCCTCGTCGACGAGCTCCGGACGAAGCGCCGGGTAGTCGGTATGGTGCACGGACGCGGCGGCATCGGGGAGGGCGCGGCGCACGAGGTTCTGATACATCGACTCGGCGAGGAACGGCAGCATCGGGGCGAAGAGCCGCGCGATCGTGACAAGCGCCTCATACAGCGTCTGGTATGCGGCGAGCGAGTCGCGCTCGTCCTCCGCTCTCCAGAAGCGCGGGCGCGTGAGTCGGACGTACCAGGTGGAGAGCTCGTCCCAGAACGCCTCGAGCCGGAGCGCCGCGGTCTGCGAGTCGTAGCGATCGAGCGCGTCGCGACATTCCCGCACGAGCCGCGCGAGCGACGACAACAGCCAACGATCGATCGCGGGCCGCTCGGCGACGGGCACCGGGGGCGCCGCGGGATCGAACCGGTCGAGGTTCGCGTACGTCACGAAGAACGAGTACGCGTTCCACAGCACGAGCAGCCGCCGCTTGATGTCCGAGGTCGGCGCCTGGCCCCAGTACACGTTCTCCCGGATGTCCTGGCGCGCGTACAGCCACCGGATGACGTCCGCGCCGATGTCCTCGCAGGCCTGGCCCAGATCCTTCATGTTCTGGCCGGTCTTGTGGAACTCCTCGCCCGGAGCGGCGAGGACACGCTCGAATGCCATGCACGTCTCGTACGGAGCGCGACCGGTGAGCACGACGCTCATGAACAGCTGCGAGTAGAACCAGAGCCGCACCTGCTCGACCATCTCGACGACGTAGTCGGCCGGGAACCACTTCTCCCATCGCGGGCGGTCATCGAGCCAGTGCAGCGTCGAGAACGGGACGATCCCGGCGTCGAGCCAGCAGTCCCCGACCTCCTTCACCCGCTTCGCGGACGCTCCGCACTCAGGACACGCGACGACCACGTCATCGATCCAGGGACGGTGCAGCTCGCGCAGGCTGGCGACGCCCGCGGTCGCGCGCTTGTGCAGCTCCGCCGCGCTCCCGAGGACGAAGAAGTGCCCGTTCGGGCAGTCGTAGAACGGCAGCGGCAGGCCCCAGTAGCGCTTCCGGCTGATGTTCCAGTCACCCATGTTCGTGAGCCAGTTCTCCATGCGCCGGCCGGTGGCGCCGGGGATCCAGTTGACCGCGCGCGCGGCCTCGATCAGCCTCGGCCGCAGCTCCTCCATGGAGATGAACCACTCGTCGTCGACGCGGAACACGATCTCCTCGTGGCACCGCCAGCACTCGGGGTAGCGGTGCGTATACGGGACTGCGCGGAACAGGGTGCCCTTCTGTTCGAGGTCGTCCGCGATCTCGTGCGCGACGTCGCGCGCGTCCTTGCCGTCGAGCCCGCCATAGCCCGATCGGAAGCGCGCCTGGTCGTCGATCGGAATCAGCACGGGTAGGCCTTCGGTCTTCGACAACGCGAAATCCTCAGCGCCGCAACCCGGCGCGATGTGGACGATCCCGGTTCCCTCTTCCTCCCCGACGTCCTTCCACGCGATGACCCGGTGGTGGTCGAGGGCATCGCGCACGGCGGGGAGCTCGTCGAAAGGGCCGCGGAAGCGCAGCGCGACGAGCTCGCGGCCCTTCACCGTCTCGAGGACCTTCGCGTCAGGCCACCCGGCCGACTCGTAGACCTTCTTGCTGACGATGATCACTTCGTCCGCGACTTGCGCGCGCACGTAGTCGAGCTCCGGGTGCACCGCCAGGGCGACGTTCGCGGGAAGCGTCCACGGAGTTGTCGTCCAGACGAGGAACGACTCCTTTGGCTGGGGCTCGTTCGGGGCCGGCACAGCCGGTCCCGAACGCACGACGGGGAAGCGGACGTAGACCGAGAGATGCGTCATCTCGCGGTAGGCATCGATCATCTCGTGCTGGGAGAGCGCGGTGCCGCACCGCGCGCACCACGGCATCGAGCGATGGCCCTTGTAGAGCCAGCCCTTCTCGTGGCAAATCTTCAGCACCTGCCAGATGTGCGAGATGTTCTCGTCGTCGTAGGTGAAGTACGAGTTGTCCCAGTCCATCCACTGGCCGAGGCGGACCGACTGCTTGGTGATCGCGGCCGCGGAGCGGTCCACGCGCGCGCGGCACGCTTCCGAGAACCGGTCGATGCCATACGACTCGATATCCCGCTTGCTGTTCAGCTCGAGCTCGCGCTCGA